>NZ_JANRHN010000017.1:0-80074 GCF_024733745.1 Bacteroides sp. ET225
AACCGAAAAGGACGATCCTGTTTCCATGCCTGCCGTTGCTGTCACTTTGACTCATGTCGTTTATGGAAATATTTCCAGCGACATCGTTTTGTCGGCTACGACTGCCTATTTGAGTAAATCAGTTGTTGCCGCTCCGATTGCCGGATACATAATAAAAACGTATGTGCAGGCGGGAGACAAAGTAAAAAGCGGAGAACCTTTGTATGAACTGGAAAGCAAGGAGCAGCACACCCTTTCATCTGCAGGTATACCGCCGATAACCGTCTGTGCCGGACAAGACGGTATCTTACTTGATGTGTTGCGGCAGAAAGGGGATTATGTGCCGGAAGGCACGGAATTGTGTACGCTGGCAGACTCGGGAAGCCTTGTTTTCTTGTTGAACGTGCCTTATGAGTTTTCTGGGTTTGTTGCTCCCGGAGCTGTTTGTACCCTGGAACTTTCTGATGAGACTCATTTGCGGGCGACGGTCGGCGGTCCGCTGGCCTCAATGGACACTTTTTCACAGACGCAACCGGTTGTAGCGCATGCGGATGTATCGTTTCTGCCCGAAGGCATGCATGCAAAGGCTGTGATACGTACCGATGAGAAAGGCTTGCACATGCTGTTGCCCAAAGGTGCCGTACAGAGTGATGAAAGTCTTTCCTCTCATTGGGTTATGAAACTTCTGAGTGACAGTATGGCTGTTCGGGTTCCTGTGAAAACAGGGGACAGCCGTAACGACAGTATAGAGGTTGAGGGACCGTTGAGCCCGGATGACCGCATTGTGCTGACCGGAGGCTATGCGTTGCCGGACAGCAGCAAAATCATTGTCAGCCATGAATAAGAAAGGACTTCACCAGCTTTATGCCAAGCCCATCCTTTTTGTAGGATTGCTGCTTCTGTTAGCGGGCGTTTACAGTTACATGCAGATGCAGATCAGCTTGTTTCCGGAAGTGCTGTTTCCGCGTATCACGGTCATAGCCGATGCCGGGCAGCAGCCGGTCGACCGCATGATGATCACTGTTACCAAGCCGTTGGAGAGTGCTGTCAAGAAGGTGCCGGGCACAACGGTAGTGAAAAGCAGCACTTCGCGCGGCAGTTGCGTCATTGATGTGTATTTTCAATGGGGGCTGGACATTTACGCGCTGAAAACGCAACTGGAGAGCAGGATCAACGAAATAAAAAGTTTTCTTCCCGCAGGCACGGTCATTTCTACGGAGGCAATGAACCAGTCGCTCTTTCCCGTTTATGGCTTTACGCTTGAAAGCAGGACACATAGTCGGATTGCTCTCCGTGATGTAGGGAATCTGGTTGTCCGGCCGATGTTTTCACAGGTAGACGGCATCAGCAATGTAGTAGTCCGCGGCGGCAAGGCGAAAGAGTTTGTAGTGAAGCCGGATGCTGTGAAGATGTCTGCATTGGGCATTACTCCATCATTGATAAAGGCGGCCTTTGAGCAAACCAATTTTGTGCTGGGAAACGGCAATGTCGCTGATTACGGCCGGCTCTATCTTTCGTTGACCGATACGCGCATCCATGATCTGGAAGATCTGAAAAATACTGTTATCCGTAATGACGGCAAGCGCGTCATTCGTCTCTGTGACTTTGCTGATGTAGGAATACAGGAGCAGCAGGAATTCTTGAAGATCAATGCAGATGGAAATGACGCCGTATTGATTGATCTGGTGAAGCAGCCTGGGGTAAACCTGCTGACATTTGCCCGAAGTATGGAGCTGAAGGCCGAAGAGATACGCGGCCAGCTTCCTGAAGGTTATAAACTGAAGCCTTACTATAACCAGAGTGCTTTTGTGGGCGACAGTATCCAGGGCGTGTTGCGGACGATTTATGAAGGACTTTTTCTTGCCCTTGTGGTGATGGTGCTGTTCTTGCATTCGTGGCGGTCGAGTCTGGCGGTGATGCTTACCATTCCCGTAACGGTAGCCTTCAGTATTCTGCTGTGCTATCTGGCAGGCATTGGCATCAACGTGATGTCGCTTGGCGCGATGGCAGCATCTGTGGGACTGATAATCGACGATGCCATCGTTATCATCGAGCAGATATACCGTGAGCACGAAGAACATCCCGGCAGCGACCGCTTCGCCGTTGTACGCCATGCCATCCGCGATCTTTTTCCGGCGATGGTGGCATCGTCGCTGGCAACGATCGTCATTCACTTCCCTTTCCGTCTAATGAGCGGACTGGCCGGCAGTTTTTTCAAGGAACTGTCTGATACGATGCAGCTCACGATGGTGGCATCTTTCCTTGTGACATGGCTGCTGTTGCCTGTGCTCCACCTGCTTGTTGGATACCGGGAGAAATTGCGCCCGCGGGTGCTGGATGCCAAAGAGCTGGAAGAATCTTCCATACGCAAGGTGCATTTCCTTACCTGTTTATACAGGAAACCGGCCGTTGCCTTTTGTTTTGTGCTCTTGCTGATTGGCGGCGGCTGGTATGCTTCCACACAATTGCCTTCGGGCTTTCTTCCCGATCTGGATGAGGGGACCATCGTGCTCGATTATCACTCTCCGTCTGGTACGGACATTGAGGAAACCGACAGGTTGTGCCGTCAGATGGAGCGCATTATATTGGCCCATCCCGATGTGGAAACCTATTCGCGTCGTACTGCCCTTGGCATGTCATTCAAGACACGTCCCACAAATTTTGGCGATTACCTTATCCAGTTGAAGAAAGACCGCAGGAAATCCACGCCTGAAGTTATCAGCGACTTGCGCCGCAGTCTTTCTCAGGTCGTTCCGGCAATGACTATCGACTTCGGCCAGCGTATCGCTGATCTCTTGGGAGATCTGATGAGTACGCCGAAGCCTGTTGAAGTGAAGCTGTTCGGCGACGATTATGCTATGCTGCAACGTTTGGCAGCCCAGGCAGAAGAAGTCATGCAGTCGGTTCCCGGTGTGGTAGACATAGATGACGGCCTGGTGCCTGCCGGCGCTTCGCTGGTATTCATCCCTGACGAGGAACGGCTTTCGCAATTCGGCATATCCTTGACAGGTTTCCAGGAGCAGCTTGCGATTTATACGGGCGGCATTCCCTTGTGCCAGGCGGAAGGGATGATAGAGCCGAATCCTGCGCAGGCATCCTTGACGGGCGGACTGCAAATCGGCTCTGTGCAGGACGGCGAGCAGATGCGCCGCATCCTTTTGCGCTTTACCGATTTTGCCGACAATTCGCCCGAACTCTTGCAAAGGCAGCTCATTTTTTTGCCCGATGGCTCCACACGTCCGCTGTCGTTCTTCTGCGATGTGCAGGTTGTTCCCGGCGAAATAGAGCAACGGCGTGAGGACCTGAAAAGCAATGTCACTTTGACGGCCCGGCTGGAGAAGCGTGATTTGGGAAGCGCCGTTGATGAGGTCAGGCTGGCTCTTGGGAAACGACTGAAACTGCCGCCCGGCTACAGCATTGCTTTCGGCGGAGCATATACCGAGCAGCAAAAGTCGTTTCATGAACTGGCGATGATTCTGAGTCTGGCCACTCTGCTTGTTTTTGCGGTGCTCATGTTTCTGCTGCGCGAATGGCGGTTGTCGCTGGCTGTGCTGACGGTATCATTGACGGGTATCTGCGGTTGCCTGCTGGCCCTGTGGATTACCGGCGTGCCACTGAATGTCAGCAGCTATACGGGCATCATCATGATTGTGGGCATCTTGGCGGAGAATGCCATATTCACGGTATGGCAATACAGGATGAACCGGCGGAGAGGAGGTACGGTGGAAGAATCTGTTGATTACGCTATCGCTCTGCGCATACGTCCCAAACTGATGACTGCTATCGGAGCTGTCCTTGCCTTGATGCCGCTTGCTCTGGGATGGGGAATGGGAGCACAGATGCAGCAGCCCCTGGCTGTGGCGGTGATTGGCGGATTTGTGGCAGGACTGCCTTTGCTGCTGATGGTGCTGTCGGCACTGATGCGGAAAATTCATAGGTGAAATGCCCTTCTTCAAAATTCCTACAAAATTTCGCGTTATTTTTGCCGGATATAATATTTTTGTAGATAAAAATGTCCTTTAGCCGGCTGAAGGGGAAACGGCTTTCTCTGACAAAGGCCCTTCCGTCGTCGTTGAAATGCCTGTCTTTAACTTAGAGATATGTATCTTTAAGCTGGAGATATAGATCTCCAGGCTGGAGATGCATATCTTTAGGCTAGAGATAAAGATTTCGACGGATGGCATCCGGTTTTTGTCGGCTTTCCGCCGTGTTTCAGGCTGCGGACTTTTTATTGGCTAAACTGCATACATGCATGAAAAAATAAAGTCCCTGAACTTGGGACTGGCACATCTTTGAGATAGATATAAATATTATGTGGAAATACTATGCACTGCTGTCTGCCTTCTTTGCCGCGCTGACTGCTGTCTTTGCCAAAGTGGGCGTAAGGGAAATCAATTCAGATCTGGCCACTGCTGTCCGCACTACGGTCGTTTTGCTGCTGACATGGGGCATCGTGCTGTTCGGTTCGCATGCAGGAGAGATAAAGGATATACCGCGCCATGCGTGGCTGTTCCTGATATTGAGCGGAGCGGCGACGGGCTTGTCGTGGCTGTTCTACTTCAAGGCATTGCAGACGGGCGACGTTTCGCGCGTGGCACCGATAGACAAACTGAGTGTCGTGATAACCATCTGCCTTTCGTTTCTGTTTCTGAGAGAGCCTGTCAGCCTGCGGGTTGTGGCAGGTGCACTGCTGATTACGGGCGGAAGCATTTTAATGTTAGTCAAATGAAACTGCTGATAATAGAAGACGAACTGGAACTCTCGGCCAGCATTGTGGCTTACCTCAGTTCCGAAAATTATGTGTGTGAACAGGCGTTTACGTATGACGATGCGCTGGAAAAGGTAAATCTTTATGATTACGACTGTGTGCTGCTTGACCTGATGCTGCCCGGCGGAAACGGACTGGACATTTTGCAGGAGATCAGGGAGAACCGGAATTCCGTTGGGGTTATTATCGTGTCCGCCAAAGACTCGCTGGACGACAAGGTGAAAGGGCTGAAGATCGGCGCGGACGACTATCTGGCCAAGCCTTTCCACTTGCCCGAGCTCTCGATGCGCATCTATGCCATTATCCGCCGCAGGGAATTTGCGGCAAGCAATCTGTTGCGCAGCAACGGCATTGAAATCAATCTGCCTGCCAAGTATGTATGTGTCGGAGGACGGCCCGTTGTACTGACGCGGATGGAATATGAACTGCTGCTGTTTTTCATAGGCAACCGGAACAAGGTGGTGTCGAAGGCTTCTATGGCTGAACATCTCAGCGGCGACATGGCGGATATGCTGGACAATCACGATTTCGTTTATACGCACATCAAGAATTTGAAAGCGAAATTGGCGGAAGCGGGGGTGCGTGACTGCATCAAAAATGTGTATGGGACCGGATATAAGTGGCTGGAGAGATGAAGAAGTGGAGCCTTTCGCGGAAGATGCTGACGCAGTTTGTCGTCTGCATGGCGGTGTTGCTGCTGCTTGCCACACCGTTGTTTTATTTTCTGACGAAGCATTATTATGCCGAAGATATGATAGACATTGTCGAAGCTGTGGGCCAGGGCAAGCCTATTCCTCCTCTTGATCTGGAGCAGGATATCATGCAGGGCGTGATGATACAGTTCGGCGTGATAGTGTTTGTGCTGGCAGTTTCGACTGTGCTGACCGTGCGGTTTATTTCCCGGCGGCTGTGGAAACCGTTTGACGAAACCTTGCGGCGGATCGAAAGTTTCCGTCTGGAAGACGGTGTCCTGCCGGTGCTGGCTGACAGCGATGTCGCTGAATTCATCCGTCTTAACCATGCCTTGCAGACTCTGATGCAGAACAGTCTGGCCAGCTACCGCACGCAAAAAGAGTTCACAGAAAATGCTTCGCATGAGTTGCAGACTCCGCTTGCAGTTTTTCAGAGCAAGCTTGACCTCCTGCTCCAGCAGCCCGGACTTACCCGGCAGCAGGCCGAACTGATGCAGGGCTTGTATGAAACGTCCAATCGTCTTGCCCGTCTGAACCGTAACCTGCTTCTGCTGGCCAAGATAGACAACCACCAGTACGGACAGATGGAGGAGATAAATCTCGGAGATTTTCTTGACGAGCTGCTTCCGTCGCTCGAAATCTTGTCGGGGAGCATTGTCCTTCATAAAGATTTCCGGAACATGCTGACTGTATGCGCCAACCGGACATTGCTTGAAAGCCTTGTAAACAACTTGGTTGTGAATGCGGTCCGGCATAACCGCCCGAACGGAGAAATCACGCTTGCCGTAGCCGGCAGGCAGCTGATCCTGTCAAACACTTCAGACGAGCCTGCATTGGACAGCCGGCAGATATTCAACCGATTCTACCGTCCTTCGGAAAAGACGAAAGGTAGCGGTCTGGGACTTGCCATTGTAAAAGCCGTTTGCGAGTATCACGGATGGATGGTAGGCTATCAGTATAAGGAAGGGAAGCATTGCTTCACGGTCAGTTTTTAAGATGGTAGTCTGCAAAACCCGGCATCCGTTTGCTGCCTGTTTTTCCGCTTCCTGGCGCAACGCAATGGCGTAACTTCAAAATTATCACAAACTTCAAGACGTATTTTTGCTGCCATAACATTAAAAGATAAAGACTATGGCATTGCAAGAAGAATTGGAATCGCAAGGCAACTGGTTGTTCCGTCGCCGGAGCCTTTTGCCGCTCGCTGTATTGTTGGCGGGTATTTTGGTACTTCTGTTTACGGTCCGCACTGTCGGAACTGTATTTTCAACAGTCCTTCCTTATTGGCAAGTATACGAATGTCTGTGCCTTGCGGTAAGTCTGGCAGGAACCTGGGTGCGCATTTATACCGTAGGACATACTCCCGTAGGCACTTCGGGCAGGAATACAGCCGGACAAGTGGCAGACAGTCTGAATACGACCGGCATTTATTCGGTTGTAAGGCATCCGTTGTATCTGGGGAATTTTCTGATGTGGCTCGGCATTGCCTTGCTGACCTGCAATATCGGTTTCGTCACAGTGTTCATATTAGGCTATTGGATCTATTATGAGCGTATCATGTATGCGGAAGAACAGTTTCTTCGCCGGAAATTTGGCGACACTTACTTGCATTGGGCTGAGCAGACTCCGGCTTTTCTGCCCCGCTTTAACCGTTTCAAGCCGTCCGGACTGCCGTTTTCATGGAAAAAGGTGGCCAAAAAAGAAAAAAACGGTGTGTTTGCTCTTTTCCTGCTATTCAGCCTGTTCGATTTTATTGTTGCTTGGCAGGCTCCGTCTGTTTCTGTCAATTTCGGTCTGCTGGTCATGACGGTTGCAAGCGGCATCGGATATGTGGTGCTGAAATATATCAAGAAACATACGAAGCTTCTTGACGAGCAGGGCCGGTAAACAGGTATGGCAGGAGATGAAAGCGTTATTCTTCTTTGTCCTGACCTGCTGGTATATGCCGTGTGCGGCATACACCGTAACCGTACATATCAGGGAACAGAAAACGGAACGGCCGATGGAGTTTGCGGATGTTGCTCTTTATCGGGCGGCGGACAGTGTGCTGGTTGCTGGATCCGTGGCAGACTCGGAAGAATGTTTTGCGTTCGGTTCGGTGGCTGCGGGACGCTATTATGTGAAGTATGGTTTTATGGGCTATGAAATGCGCTGTTCGCCGGCGTTTGCAGTCGGGAAACAGCGTGTTGCGGATTTAGGCACATTCTATCTTTGCCGGTCTTCCGGGCGGTTGGAGAAAGTGGTAGTGGAGGCACGTCGGCCTACGTATGTGCAGCGCATTGACAAACGAGTCTTTTATGCAGGTGAAGATCTGATGAGCGTGTCCGGCTCTGTCAGTGATCTGATGCGTGACATCCCCTCGGTGCAAGTGGACGTGGAGGGTAATTGGCCAGAATACTGGCTACCAGGGAGTACGCTACCGTAATGATGATGAGAATGTCAAGCAGTGGGAGGCGGTAATTGCCATATTCCAAATGTGAATAAAAGGGAATCAAGGTACTGCCCAGGATTTTGCATTATGGCAAGGGTTCTGTTGCATCTAAAATTTTCTCGATGTTTTGAATGAACTCATTTATTGCATCAATAACATCTATATCACTTCTTTCAGCCAAAACAATCAGCCACCAGATGCATTCGCCTATTTTGCTCCGTAAGATATTCTTATCGTCTTGATTGGGCCAACGGTTCTGAATGGACATTATATTCCTTCCTACCAGCGAAGCGTCAGTTATAAATGCTAAGGCATCTTCAGTCAGATTCCATTTTTCGCCATGAAGCGTGACTTCTAGCTTATGGTATTTATTGCGGATTGCCATTGACCGCTCTACAATGTTTTGCAAATTGTGATTTGTATCCATTACATTCAATTTTAAAATAAATGTTTCATATAACAAGGGAAGCCGGACAAAGGTTTGCAATATGAGCTAAATACTATTGTTTTGACAGCAGATTTTGCTTCTCATCATAGTTGTCATATTTCCTTCTGTCCATTTTGGGAAGGCAACAATGGAAAGGAACAGACCGGTTAAGGAAAAAGGAATCCATAGAATGCCATACAGTTTGGCGATGAAGTTAGTCTAATATCAACTGACTACTGCGCATTTTACTTGAAGAACTTGTGGTTCAGGTATGGAAATCATTTATGGTTTTAATGACTGCCATGACGGAAATGATGAAAAACTTCTGTTATAGGTGCGAGAGTATCGTTTATAAAAAGTTATCCCCTGTGCTTTTTTCTAAAATCAGTAGGGTTGCAGCTTTTGTATTTCTTGAATAGCTTGTTCAAATGGCTTTCATCTGTGAATCCCAATTCTTCTACTATTTCGTTGATTCTCATTTCGCTGTGCAAAAGCCTGCTTCCCACCATTTTCATTTTATAGTTGAAGATATATTGCTGCATGGTTTCATTGGTCTGCTTTTTGAAGTATCTCCCAAGGTAATTAGGCGAAATTCCAAAATGTTGGCTTATCGTTCTGGCCTTTATTTTTTCGGGGAAACAGATGTTGGACTGAATGTATTGTAAAATGTTCAGTGACTTATCTTCCGAGTTTTCATCTATTTGTTCCGGCAGGAATAGGGCAATGTTACGGGCGACAATGATGACAATCGTGTTGATTAATTGCGTAATAATTTCACTGCTGTATATGTTTCTGTTCACATATTCACGGATAATCGCTTCTATCATGGGCTTGACCAGCAATTTGTCGGTTTGGTTGCGCAAAATGCAGCCGGGACGATGGTTGGCGTGTTGCAGTATAAATTCTAGTCGCCGGCTGTTTTCTGTTCCCAAAACAGCCGAATGAATGTAGATGTCATTGAATTTTATATATACGAACTTTGTGGTAGTGTGAATGTCGAATGAATGTGTATCTCCGGGAGTAATCATGAAAAGATGTCCGTCGTGATAAAGGAATTTGTTGTTGTTTATCCACTGGACACCTGTTCCCGATAATATATAGACCAGTTCGAAAAAAGTATGGTCATGCTCTTGTAGTTGCGACTCGTCTAGTTCGCTGAAACTGATTTCAAACGGTTGGTGCAGATTCTCTCTTTTCATCTGATGTAATTTGCTGTTTGCTGTAAAGATACAAATAAAGAGAAAAAGAATACAGATCTTATCGCATGGATATGTATAACTTTGCCGGAAATAGAAGGATAGTAGTAACTTTTATCATGATTGGATATGAAAACAGAATTGGAAAAATGCTTGTCGGGCGAATGGTACGACTGCCACGCTCCCGTATTTATGGAGTTCAAAAGAAAAACGCATGAGCTGTTGCTGAAATACAATGCATTGCCGTATGATTGTAAAGAAGAAAAGTATGCGCTGTTGAAGGAAATGTTTGAAAGTATTGGCGAAAAGGTTTCTGTAGGGCATGCTTTTATGTGCGACTATGGCTGTAACATCAGCATAGGAAACAATGTCAGCATAAACACCGGATGTACTTTTGTGGATTGCAATAAAATCACAATCGGAAACAATGTGCTGATAGCTCCGAATGTACAAATTTATACGGCTACTCATCCGGTGGAACTGAACAAACGCTTAGAACCTGTAGAAAAACAAAATGAGATCGAATATATCCGCCACACGTATGCTTTGTCTGTTACTGTTGAAGACGGCTGTTGGATTGGCGGTGGAGTCATTATCCTGCCAGGTGTTGTTATCGGCCGGGGTAGTGTTATCGGGGCAGGTAGCGTTGTCGTTAAATCGATTCCGGCAAATAGTCTTGCCGTGGGAAACCCCTGTAAGGTAATTCGGAAAATCAATCTTTCAATATAGCCATGATTAAATTGGTTGCTTTTGATCTGGACGGCACAATAGGCAACACTTTGCCGATGTGCATACGGGCCTTTAAGGAAGCTGTACAGCCATATGCTTTGCATGAATTGTCGGACGAGGAGGTAGTACAGACTTTTGGACTGAACGAAGAAGGCATGATAAGGCGTGTTGTCGGCGAAGCACACCGCCAACAGGCACTGCATGATTTTTATGTAATTTATGAGGAATTGCATAAAACAATGTGTCCGAAGCCTTTTGAGGGAGTGCGTGAACTGATAGCCTTACTGAAGCAAAAGGGTATTATAGTGGCGCTTGTTACTGGAAAGGGGACAAAGAGCTGTGATATTACACTGCGGCAATTTGATATGGAAACGTGTTTTGCAAAGATTTTTACCGGAAGTGCTGAAAGAAATGTCAAGTCGGAAGCCTTGGATGAGATGTTGCATACCTATCATTTGTCAGCAGATGAAATCGTATATATTGGAGATACGGTTTCGGACATAGAAGAGTGCCGGAAAGCGAAGGTGAAATGTTTGTCTGCCGCATGGGGTATTTCACAAGGCGAAGCTTTAGAGCATCATAATGCGAATAATGTCTTCCGTTCCGTATCGTCCATATCCAGCTTTCTCTTATCTTGAATAAAGTTGCTGGTAATTGTAGATTTTAAACGGCTCTAAGGATATGAAAACTTGTTGGCGGGATTAAGGGCCTGATAACAATATTGCTTTATTGGAAAATTTAAACTCTAAGCAGGCTAGTGCTTGATTCTGCCAATAGGTAAGGCCGGTATCAGTTTTTGGTTTACATCTTGGTTTACATCAGACGTTAAAAACCAACGTATAAACACGAAAAAAGCGATTACCTGTTTTAGATAACCGCTTGATTTTCTGGTGATCCGCTTGGGGCTCGAACCCAAGACCCCAACATTAAAAGTGTTGTGCTCTACCTGCTGAGCTAGCGAATCAAACCCTCTTGCTGTCATTTTTGATAGCGTGTGCAAAGGTAGGGACTTTGTTGCAAACTGCCAAATTTTATCATTGTTTTTTATGTGCTTTTGTTATTTTCCTGATGTATTTAAACCTAAATCTGTCGAAACAGGACCGCATTTGTTGTTGCTCATGCTTTACTTCCCTTCTTTTACGGCTTTCTGGTAGCAGCGTCTGCATAAAGGTTCGTATTCTTCCTGTTCTCCCAATAAGACACGTTTGTCATTTTTTACGGTACGGTGCGACAGATAGGCCAGATTGCCGCATTTGACGCATATGGCGTGAACCTTTGTCACTTCATCAGCGATGGCACAAAGGGCAGGTATTGGTCCGAAAGGTATTCCTTTGTAATCCATATCCAGCCCAGCCACTATAACCCGGATTCCTTGGTTGGCGAGTTCGTTGCATACATGTACAAGTCCGTCATCGAAGAATTGCGCTTCATCTATTCCGACGACATCAATTTCTGAGGTGAACAGCAGGATACTTCCTGATGATTCGATGGGAGTAGAGTGGATGGTGTTGTTGTCGTGTGACACCACGTCTTGTTCCGAATACCGGGTGTCGATTGCAGGTTTGAATATTTCAACTCGCTGGTGGGCGAATTTCGCACGTTTCAGACGCCGGATAAGTTCTTCAGTCTTGCCAGAGAACATTGAGCCGCAAATAACTTCAATGCGTCCTCTGCTGGCTGTTTCTTCTTTCATATCTTCTGTAAACAGATTCATTGTATTTTGATTTTTATGCTGCAAAAATACAATTTAACTCTGAATTATAAAGAATTTCAGCTTGTCATGTTTCAGAAAAGTGAAAGGTGAAACATCTGTTAAATATTAGCCGATTTTCATTGATGGATGCATTTTCTTTTTACCTTTGTTCTATAAGACTAGTTTTAGCTATGGGTAGACTATATGTAGTGCCCACTCCGGTGGGAAATCTTGAGGACATAACTTTGCGTGCCATTCGGGTGTTGAAAGAGGCTGATTTGATTTTGGCTGAGGATACTCGCACGTCGGGTATTCTTTTGAAGCATTATGGGATCAAGAATGCCATGCAGTCGCATCACAAGTTCAATGAGCACCAGACGGTTGAAGGGATTGTCAGTCGGATTAAAGGCGGAGAGAATGTAGCCTTGATTTCGGATGCAGGAACGCCTGCCATTTCAGATCCCGGTTTCTTGATCGTGCGTGAGTGTGTAAGAAACGGAGTTGACGTGCAGTGTCTTCCCGGTGCCACAGCATTTGTGCCGGCATTGGTGTCTTCGGGATTGCCGGACGAGCGTTTCTGCTTTGAAGGATTTCTTCCTCAGAAAAAAGGGCGCATGACTCGTCTTAATGCTTTGAAAGATGAAACCCGGACGATGGTCTTTTACGAATCGCCCTATCGTTTGGTAAAGACTCTTTCACAGTTTGCCGAATATTTTGGCATGGAGCGGCCGGTGGCTGTTTGCAGGGAAATTTCCAAGGTGCATGAAGAATGTGTCAGGGGATCGCTGCAAGAAGTTATTGCGCATTTTCAGGAAAAAGAACCTAAAGGTGAAATTGTCATAATTGTAGGTGGTAAAGAAGACTAATTATAAATTCATAAAAACTGAAGTCTATGAAAAAGATTGTGTTATCTGTATGCTGTATGGCCGCACTGTTGGCTTCGTGCAACAATATGGGGCAGAATAAGGATGCGTTACAGGCGCAGAACGATTCGCTGATGCTTGAACTTTCGAACAGAGATGCTGAGCTGGATGAAATTATGGGATCTTTCAATGAGATTCAAGAGGGATTCCGTGAAATCAATGAAGCGGAGAATCGTGTGGATTTACAGGGCGGCACATTGGAGAGCCAGTCGTCGGCTGATAAGATTAAAGAGGATATCCGTTTTATCAGTGACAAACTGAAGTCCAACCGTGAGCAGATAGCTAAACTGGAGGAACAGCTCAAGAACAGCAATTATCAGTCGGCACAGCTGCGCAAGGCTATCAAGAATCTGACCGCTGAACTGAATGCCAAGCAGCAGCAAATCGAAACGCTCCAGGCTGAACTGGCTTCTAAGAACATCCGTATCGCTGAACTTGATGAAGCGGTGATGGATTTGAACAAGAATGTAGATGAACTTAGTGCAGAGAATGAAGCGAAAGCTAAAACGGTTGAAGCTCAGGACAAGGCACTTAACACTGCATGGTATGTGTTCGGTACAAAATCTGAGTTGAAAGACCAGAAGATTCTCAAGCGCGGCGATGTGTTGAAAGACAATGAGTTCAACAAGGATTATTTTACTCAAATCGATATCCGCAAGGATAAAGAAATCAAATTGTATTCCAAACGTGCCGAGTTGTTGACCACTCACCCTGTGGGTTCGTACGAGCTGGTTAAGGACGATAAGAACCAGTTGACGCTTAAGATTACGAATCCCAGCGCTTTTTGGAGTGTGTCAAGGTATCTGGTAATTCAAGTTCGCTGATTATTGGACGTTTCTGAAGATCAGGAAGAAATAGAGTTTTGTATTGAGTGAGGGTCCGGCATGAGTCGGACTCTTTCTTTTGACCCTTACGTGTCGTATCGCGCTTTGTCGCATTGTATTCTGTGGCAGATGCCGGAACTGTAATCGAAAGCCGGCACGACCAGAGGTGGCTGTAAAAAATAAACTTACCCAAGAATCTTGCGTTTGCAATCTTGGGTAAGTTTGATATTGGTATGCGGGCATGTTGCGGCATGCCCTTTTGAGTGTTAATAGCCCTGGTTTTGTTTCAAGGAACCTTTAGAAACATTGATTTCTGCTTGAGGTATCGGCAAAACAGTGCGGTAATCATCATATGTGATTTCTCCTGCATACGGATTGTTTACAGACTTTTTGTTTCGCCACATATCCCATGCCATGTGTCCTTCGCCATTCAGTTCCAAACGACGTTCGTCTAGAATTTCATCCAAAGTAACGTTGGATACATCCGAATAGCTTTCGATTCGTTTCTCGCGCAGCTGATTGATGTATGAGGCTGCGTTTCCGGAATTTGCTTTCAATGCTGCCTCTGCTGCAATCAGGTACATTTCCGACAGGCGGATAACCTTTGGGTTATTCACGTAAATCTCTCCGTTACGTCCCGGGTACTTCTGCGAGAAAGTGCCGCTGATGTTTCCATCCTGTTCTGTTGCCACAACTGTGCTGCGGATGTCGCCCGAGTGTCCGTTCAGGAAGGTCTGGAAACTTGTGCTCAGTGCTGCTTCTGCATAGCCCTCTGCGTGGGTATAGTATCCCAGCGAATTGCGTTGAGGGTTGTAGAGAGAGGTTACTTGAATCTCCAGAATGCTTTCTGACGTATATTCGCTGCTCCATGCGCCTGCATAGTCATCTCTTTCATAGAGAGAATATACGTCTGAATTGATTACATCCTCGGCATCCTGAAGGGCGAGAGAATTGTAGTCTGTTCCTCCGCAATTGTCCATGTACAGGTACACGCGGGCGCGCAGTGCAAGAGCGCCCCAGTAGTTGAAGTGTCCGTTATTCGTTGTGGTAGCAGACTGAAGATAACCTAAGGCTGTTCCTAAATCGCTGATAATCGCCTCGTAAGTAGCTTTCAGGCTGGAGCGTGTTCCTATATAGTCCGAGTCATGGGTTTCCAGAGAAAGCACGATTCCCGGTTCGTTTTCCCAGTCGTTCACTGTAGAAGGAAGTTTCGCGAACAGACGCGCCAAATCGAAATGGAATAAAGCTCTCAGCGCATAAAGTTCGCCCAACTGAGCGTTTACATCTTCTCCTTCAAGCCCTGCTTCTTTCACTCCTTCCAGCACTTTGTTGACGCGTGCAATGGAAAGATAGAACCGTTTATAGAAGTTGTCTGCCGAAACGCTTCCTGAAGGAGTGGCCTGATACCTGGATACATCGGTTGCCTGATTATTGTATCCGAGGCACTGGTAGTCGCTTCCCTTCATATCTGCGTAGAGAGTGAAGTCGCCGGCATAACTTCCCCTGTAGTTCGATCCGTTGTCTATGGCGTTTGTCTGGCTTTCGTAGACTCCGTTTACAGCATATACCAGGTCATCGTAGCTCTGAATGGCAGTCGAAGATTCCCATGAATTGGAGGGTTCTTTGTCAAGCACATCGCAGGACACGGTGGCCAGTCCCAGTGCGAATGCCGCTATGTAATGTAATTTCTTCATTGTTCGTTGTTTTTTTAAAGTTCAATATTAATACCGAATACGCAACTTTTCAACTGAGGTGTATCAGCCTGACGATATCCGTTGATGGCAACATCCGGATCCACATGCTTGGTCTTTGCCCAAATCATGGCAAGGTTGTTGGCACGGAAATATACGCGCAGGCGATTGATGTATTTCTTAGAAATCGGGATGTTGTAGCCCACTGTCAGTTCGCGCAGGCGGATGTTGTCTGTCGACTTGATGTGGCGGCTTGAGAACTGGTCTGAACGTCCGGTTGCAGCTCCTCCGTAAACAGGTTTCGGATTGTCTACAACATCTCCCGGCTGGGTCCAGTAGTTTCCGGCCACATCAGCTTCGGGCACCATTGAACCGAGGCGGTATCCGTCGTGGTGTGAGAAATAGCTCGGATAATCAAACATGTCACCTCCAAACTGATACGTGATCAGGAATGAAAGATCGAAATCTTTGTAGGTAAACGTATTGGTCATACCACCCATTACATCAGGCAGCGCTTTTCCTACAATGCCCCACTGAGCCTCGCTATAGTTGGTGGTTGTTCCTTTCGAGTGGTCATTCGGGTCTATCCAGAATTCTCCATATCCCGTTTCGGGGTTCACGCCTTTCCATTCCGGCAGGTAGAAACTGTACATTGATTCACCTTCGCGGTGCATATACATCTGTCCGTCACCGTACTGGATGTCTTCTCCATCCGGAAGCTTTTCTACGATACTGCGCTGATAAGTCAGGTTGAAGTTGGTGTTCCAGGTAAAGTCTTTGTGGATGATGTTCTTGGAGTTAATTTCGATTTCTACACCATCATTCTTCAGTTCACCCAAGTTGTCCCATTTGCTGGAGAAGCCGGTTACGTATGAAGTGGGGACATTGAAGAGCAAATCGGTTGTTTTCTTCAGATAATATTCAGCGCTTAAAGTTACGCGGTTGAACATGTTCCACTCGAATCCTACGTTCAGGTTTTTTGATTTTTCCCATGTCAGCGTTTCGTTCGGCAACTGATACCAGTAGATTGCCGGATTGTTTCCGTATCCGGAACCTACATACAGGTCTTTGTAGCCATAGTAGTCGGTCGGCAGATTACCGTTTGTTCCGTATGAGAGTTTCAGCTTGAAGTCTGTGAACAAAGGCATGTCTTCCATGAATCCTTCCTTGCTCAGACGCCATGCTCCAGAAATAGACCAGAAGTTTGCCCAGCGGTTTTCTTTGCTCAAGCGTGAAGATCCGTCGCGACGGAAGCTTCCAGACAGATAATACTTGTCGTCGAAATTGTAGTTGACATTGCCGAAGTAAGACAGCATTCCCGAACCATACGTGCTGCTGGATGCCTGTGAGGGCTGTCCGTTAGACAATTCGGGCAGATGGTTTGAGTAATTCTGCGCCACTGTTACGATAGACAGCAGGTTCTGGTTCTCCAATTCAAATCCCAACAGGACAGACAAGTTGTGCTTCTCCTTGAATGTGTCCGTATAAGTCAAGGTGTTTGAGCTGGTCAGCGTAGAGTTTTCAAATGTATAGCGGCTACCCATACCTCCTACAGATGCTCCGTTAACTCCGTCGCGGTCCCAATATTCGAAATGCTTGTTATCGATATAGTCGTATCCGAAAACCGAGCGGAAGAATATTTTGTCGAGGAAATGCAGGCTCAGTTCGGCGTTGGTCATGCTGCGGAACATCTTGCTTTGAATCCATTCCATAGCAGTGTCGCTATCCTTGCCTCCTAACATCAGGTGGGGGTTGCTTACCTGTCCGTAACCTGCGTTTTCGTTGTAGGTCCCGTCTTCGTTCTTTACGGGTGCTGTCGGATCCATCGCAAACAAGATACCTAGCGGAGAGCTTGTTCCGAGTCCTTGCGCCTGGTCGTTTTGATCACGGAATCCGTTCTGTGTCGTTGATGCGATCATCTGTTTTACAGAGAAATCAGCCCAGTCTGTAATTTTCTGGTCTACATTGATTCTGCCCGAAATACGTTGGAAATCACTTCCCAGTACGATACCTTCGCTTTTGTTGTAACCGAATCCGGCGTAGAATCTGGTGCTTTGGTTACCTCCGTTCAGCGATACTTGGTGATTTTGAGTAACTGCCGTGCGGTAGATCTCATCCTTCCAGTTCGTGCTGTATTTTCCGGTTGTGTCGTACAGGAAATCACCGACTCCTACATTCTGTGTCGGATCTCCGTTGTAAGTGTCTGCTGCTGTGTATGCGGCATTCTTGTCTGTAAATCCTTCATGCTCCATGTAGTAGTTGGCTACGGCTTCGCGTACATAATTCTTGTAGTCTGTAGCGTTCATCATCTCGAACTGGTTGACAGCCATTTTGTTCCAGCCCACTTCTCCATTGTATGATACGCGGGTTTTTCCTTCCTTTCCGCTCTTTGTTGTGATGATTACCACGCCGTTGGCTGCGCGCGAACCATACAGAGAAGCGGCAGCTGCATCTTTCAGGATGGTCATGCTTTCGATATCGTCCGGATTCAGCGTGCTCAATACGCTTTGTGACTTTCCGTAATAGCTCATGTCATTGTCCGATTTCATTATCACTCCGTCGATGACATAAAGCGGAGTGGTAGAACCGTTGATAGAGCCTACACCGCGGATATTCATTTCACCCATGGATCCCGGGTCGCCAGTAGCTGATGCAATGCGGACACCAGTTACTTTTCCGCTGAGTGCTTTGTCGATAGATTCGCGTGATCCTGATGTTATTTGGTCGGCATGGATGTTGGTTGCTGACCCTGTAAACGAGGACTTCTTTGCAGTGCCGTACGCTACCACCATTACTTCGTCCAGCACCTCTGAATCCGATTTCAGCACTACGTTCACAACCGGCTTGATATCAACTTCCTGCGTCTGCAACCCGATGAACGAAATGATCAAAGTACCGGCCGAACTTGGCACATTGTTCAATGTAAAATTACCATCAATGTCAGTAACGGTACCTACTGTAGTACCCTTCACCAACACTGATGCGCCCACTACGGGTAAACCGTCCTCATCGGAAGTGACATGACCCGTCACTTTCTTGACTTGAGCGTTTACCAGACCTATACCTATCATCAGGAAGGTCATTAACAGCATCAATTTTCTTTTCATAAAAACCTCTCTTAAAGTTTAACTTTACATTAATAAAATTTATTCACTCTAACAGTTTGCAAAAATAGAAATATATTTTCAGACTTTTGTACCATTTTCCAAGGAATGTATTCAAAAAACTGCTTTTTAACACTTTTATCGCAATTTTTCTTCCAAATACACGTTTTACAGTGAATATTTCTTGCATATAAAATTATTTGGCGCAAATATTGTGTCTGCATGAACTATTTGAACATTAACTTTTAATTTATAAATAAAACCATTGTATATCCGTTGTTTTTATCTTTTTTCAACCCTATTTTTTTAATCAATATCATTATGGACAAAATAAGCTACCGCTTGGTATTCAATCGTAAAAAGAAGTTAAACGCACAAGGTAAAGCACTGATTCAGGTTGAATTATATTTGAACAAAAGCAAAGTTTACATTTCGACGCACATTTATGTATTTCCCTTTCAATGGGACAATAAAAAGAAGGAAATCGTTTCACATCCGCAAATGGAGGAACTCAACAGAATGCTTGACGAAATGATTCTGAAATTGCAGTGGAAAGAACTTGAACTATGGAAGAAAGGAATGCCTGTTTCGCTCTCGTTTTTTAAGCAAAGCCCGAGTGATATCAATGACGATTCAAACTTGTTTGCCGGATTCGGTAGAAAATGGGTAGAGAACTCAATGAAAAAAGAAAGCACGAAAAAGAATATCCTGACCACATTGGATGTACTGGAGCAATTCGCCCCTTCAGCTTCGTTTGATGACATTACCTATAATTTTCTCCAGAATTTCGAATGTTTCATGCAAAAGGAAAAGGCTTATGGCATTAACACTATAGCCAAACACATGCGCCATTTGCGCAGCATTGTAAACGAAGCAATCAAACGGAACTATATGAGCCAAGGAAGTTATCCTTTTAAAAAATATGTCATCAAAACGGGCGCTAGCAGACACACATTTCTATTGCCCGATGAATTGAAGCGGATAGAGAATCTCGAACTGGCAGGAAAAAATCAAAAGTTGGAACATTCACGCGATGCTTTTCTTTTTTGTTGCTATACCGGACTCAGATACTCTGATTTTACGCATCTTTCAGCCAACAACATTATCCGGCTGAACGGAAAACTTTGGCTGAAATTTAAAACTGTCAAGACAGGCACGGAGGTCAGCATACCATTGTATTTGCTTTTCAACGGAAAGGCAGCCGATATATTGTACAGATACAGAAACAAACTCAATTCTTTTTTCAATCTGAAACTGAATTCTTCTGTAAATAAAGATCTTGCAGGCATAGCAGGACTTGCAAAACTCGGTAAGCATTTCTCTTTCCACACCGCCCGCCATACGAACGCAACCTTGTTGATTTACTTGGGAGCGCAGATAACAACGGTGCAGAAGCTGTTGGGACATCGCAATGTAAAGACGACCCAAGGTTACGGCGAAATATTTTCGGGAACAATTGTCAATGACTTGAAGAAATGTAAATTCTAAAACTTCGAGCCGGCGCATTTGAAAATAGAATGCAACGGCAGACAATATAAAGGAATCGTTTTGAATTCGATGAATCTGTCAAGCATGATTTGAATGAGTGCAATCTGCAATTTAAAATAACGGGTAATCTTGATTAAGATGACGGGTAATTTTAAGTGAAAGACCGCGGTCTTTTAGTCAAGATAACGAATAAAATTAATTGCAACGTTTAACCTGTTTCAAGCAAGCATATAGTCTGACGAAGAACAGAAACAGAAATGGTCCAAAAGTGCACAAAGCACATGCGAAAACGAAATCAACGAGTTGCTCTTTCTTTGTCTGAAATACGCAAAGAAATGGGTAGAAGACATGCGTACCAACGCTTCCATGGATATCTTTCCAGACTGACTTTCAATAGAAATGCCAGCTCTTCACGGCAGAAGCAAAATGCTGTATTCCAGCAATATATGCTATTTTTCAGTTCGGCCGGTACTTTGATCATTTCGTTCATCGGGTTGCAGACTCAAGAGGTTGATATCAAGCCGGTTGTAAACGTAGTGCTGAAATCGGACGATGAGATGCTGGATGAAGTGGTCGTTACGGCGATGGGAATATCGAAAGAGAAAAAGGCGCTGGCCTATGCAGTGCAAGATGTGAAGGGTGAGCAGTTGACCCAGGCTGCAAGCACAAGCCTTTCTTCTGCATTGCAGGGAAAAGTGTCGGGCGTGGATATTACCCCTTCGTCAGGTATGCCAGGTGCATCGTCACAAATTGTGATTCGTGGTGTGCGCTCATTTACAGGTGACAATACGCCATTGTATGTCGTTGACGGAATGCCTATTTCTTCGGCTGCTGATATTGACACGGATGCGCGAAATACAGGAAGTGTGGCTGGCGCGGACTTTGCAAACCGTGCTGTAGACTTGGACCCGAATGACATTGAGAGCATTAATATATTGAAGGGGCAAGCTGCCTCTGCACTTTATGGGATGCGTGCGTCAAACGGTGTCATTGTCATTACCACTAAAAGCGGAAAAGGGGCTTCTAAGGGCAAGCCGAGCGTGACATTTAAGACGAACTTGTCTTTTGACAAGGTTTCTACATTGCCTGAATTTCAGAAAGAATACGCTCAAGGCATGAACGGCGTGTTTGATCCGAACGCTTCGACTGCATGGGGACCCAAAATATCTGAACTGGCCAATGATGCTACGTATGGTGGAAATGTAAGCAATGCCTATACGCAGCAATACGGAATGCACGAAGGAATGTACTATGTTCCGCAGCGGGCAGCGGCCGGATTGGATCCTTGGGCTGTGCCTCAGGCTTATGACAATGCAAAGGAATTCTTCAATACGGGCGTTTCCTGGAGCAACAATGTCAATGTTTCTCAGGCTTTTGACAAAGGATATTATTCTTTCTCGTTGGGTAACAGCACCTCAGACGGAATTATTCCGAATACAGGTATGGACCGTTACAATGTAAAGTTGAACGCGACGGCAAATCTGACGAAAAACTGGACTACCGGATTCAGCGGTAATTTTATCACTTCAAAAATCAAGAAGCAAAGTTCGGGTAACGAAGGTATTGTTGCAACTGTTTATGGAGCACCGTCAAGCTATGACTTCAACGGAATCCCTTCTCACATCGACGGGGATCCTTATACGCAGAACAATTATCGTCCTTCAACGTTCAACAACGCTTACTGGGCGACAGAAAACAATTCGTTCGTAGAGCGTTCACAGCGCTTTTTCGGTAACGCTTATGTGCAGTATAACACTGACTTCGGCACTGACAATCACAGCCTCACCGCAAGGTATCAGTTGGGAGCGGATGCCTACAGCACCATCTATTCGGATAATTACGGATATGGTGACAGAAGTTACAGTACGGGATATTCCCGCCAGGATGATTATCAGATAACTGAAATGAACTCTCTGCTTACGGTTACCTATGACTGGAAAATCAGCGAGGATTTTGATTTTAACCTGATGTACGGTAATGAGTGGGTGGATAAAAGCACACGTGTCACCACGGCACAAGGATATAACTTCAATTTCCCGGGCTGGAACAATATCGGCAACGCCACCACTTTCCAGTCGGGACAAAGCACAACGAAAAGACGTACGGTCGGTAATTTCGGAAATCTTTCATTGTCATGGAGAAACATGCTGTATCTGAATGCTACGGTAAGAAACGACAGAGTGTCTTCAATGCCTCGCGGAAACCGTTCGTTTACTTATCCTTCGGTTTCATTGGGGTGGATATTCACTGAGCTTCCTGCTCTTCAGAATGATGTGCTGACTTTCGGAAAGATCAGAGGGTCGTATGCCGAAGTAGGTATGGCAGGAGAATATGTCGAGAACTTGTATGTTGTGCCCGCTTATGGTGGAGGCTTTTCTGCCGGTACGCCCATCCAGTATCCGTTCGGATCGGTAACATCTTATATTCCTTATTATAGGGTTTATGATCCGAATCTGAAACCGCAGAACACGAAATCATATGAAATCGGATTGGACTTGGCTTTCTGGCATGGCCTGGTTTCGTTGAACTATACTTATTCGCGCCAGAATGTCAAGGACCAGATCTTTGCTGTTCCTCTTTCTACCTCTACCGGTTATAGCGAAATGGTGACAAATGGAGGTTCTATCCACACCAATGCCCATGAACTGACTTTGACGGTCAAACCGATAGACAGGAAAAATGTATATTGGGACTTTGGATTTAACTTCTCAAAGATAGATAATTATGTAGACAAGCTGGCTGATGGAGTGCAGAGCATCATGTTGGGAGGATTTGTTACTCCGCAGGTTCGTGCAAGCATCGGAGACAAGTTCCCCGTAATCTACGGTACAGGCTTTTTGCGCAATGAGAATGGAGATATCGTTGTGGATGAGAACGGTATGCCGCAGGCCGGAGAGCCGCAGGTTATCGGTAAGATCTCACCGGATTTCCGCCTGGGATTCAATACGACTCTGGAACTGTACAAGTTCCGTTTGTCGGCTGTGCTTGACTGGAAGCAGGGCGGGCAGATCTACAGCGGCACGTTGGGAGTGCTTGACTATTACGGCGTGACCCAGCATTCTGCCGACATCCGGAACATGGACGAGTTCTTGTTCGAGAAACCGGCAGTGAAGCAGAATGCCGACGGTACATATTCTCCGAATGACATCAAGATTAAAGGAGAAAATGCCTATGCATACTTCAATGCGATGAACTCTATCGATGAAGCCTCTGTTTATGACAACTCTTATATCAAGTTGCGTGAGATCTCGCTGAGCTATCCGGTGTTGGATAAAGATTATCTGAAGATATCAGCAAACGTGTTTGCGCGGAATATCCTCATCTGGTCGCAATTGCCGGGACTGGATCCGGAGGCAACTTTAGGAAACAACAATATGGCCGGAGCTTTTGAACGCTTCTCTCTGCCGGGATCTTCAAGCTATGGCTTTGGATTAACTTTCACTTTTTAATAGACAAGAAATATGAAGATTGCATATAAAAACATAAGAATCTGTCTGTCTGCGGTATTGATGGGCAGTATGATACTTTCTTGTTCTGAAGACAAAATGGACAGAATCAATCAGGACATTGACAATCCTCACAGCATGGATGCCAAGTTTATCCTGACAGATGCTGTCACTTCTACGGCCTTCAGCAATATAGGAGGTGACTTTAATCATTATTTTGCTTCTTATATAGAGCAGGAGGTGGGCGTTTTCAATCAGTTGTATAATGCGGAGATGCGTGTAGCAGAGGTTTATTCTTCGTCTACTTTCAATAATATATGGGGCAACACTTATGCCACTTTGAAAAATGCCCGCATTATTATTGACAAATGTTCGGAAACTGGAACACAGCCTGAAAATTATACTACAAAAGGAATGGGTGAAGTGCTGGCGGCTATCAACTCGGCATTGATAACGGATGCGTTTGGCGATGCGCCTTATTCGCAGGCTGCATTGGCTCAGCTGGATAACGGAAAGCCTCAATACATGACTCCGGAAGTCGATTCGCAGGAAAGCATCTATACGGCAATAAACGATTATTTGGACGATGCGATAGAGGATCTGCCGAAGGGAGACAATCATGGAAGCGGTCCTGTCGGTTCTCAAGACATTCTATTTAATGGAGATGCTCAGAAATGGCTGAAACTTGCTTATGGACTGAAGGCACGGTATGCTATGCGTTTGCTGAATGTTACGGAAGATCAGACAGCTGCACTGAATAATGTGCTGACTTATGTTGACAATTCGTTTCAGAGCGCAGACGAACAGGCTGAGTTTACGGAATATGACGGGAATGTGAACATAAATCCGCTGTTCGACTTCTTTACAAGCCGTGAATATACGGCAGCCAGCACCAGCATGGCGAAAAAGTTGCAGGAACGTCAGGATCCTCGTCTGCATCGGGTGTATGTAGATGCCATCGGTGCCGACGCTACGCTGCCTAGTCCGTATTATTGCAAACAGCTGGATGGTACAGAGGCTAATTTCATGTCGATGATGGCGCCCAACGGAGGCGAAACGTTGCAGCAGTCGCAGGAATATTACAATACTTCTATTTTCCTGATGGCTGCCAGTGCGCCCACTTACCTTATGAGCTATCATGAACTGCTCTTTCTGAAAGCTGAGGCTTTGGTTCGTCTGAACCGTATATCCGAAGCGAAAACGGCTCTCAAGGAGGCTGTTGTTGCCGGAATGTTGAATACGGAAGAAAACGTTCAGAATGCCTTGGCAAATACGGTAGTGCCGGTTCGGCCCAATTCTACATCTGCATTGACAGCGAGTGACGCCGAGAACTACTTTGATACGAATGTATCGCCGTTGTTTGATGCAGATCCGCTGGGAGAAACGATGATTCAGAAATATATAGCTATGTGGGGAGCCAATGGAGAAACAACAGAGGCATACAATGATGTCCGTCGTTTGAAAGCGGAAGGGCGTGATGTATATTCTTTGGAAAATCCGGGAAAATTTCCATTGAGAGCACCTTATGGCAGCGATGAAGTCAGCGCCAATCCGAATGTACAGGAAGCCTATGGAAACGGACAGTATGTGTTTACTGAAAATGTTTGGTGGGCAAAAGGCTCGCGATAAGCAATATTGCCTGTAAATAGAAATAAGAGAGGGTGTGTCAAAATGTATGTTAACGTACATTTTGATGCACCCTCTTAAGTTGTTTGTTGAGTAACATCATGCCCAAAGAGCTGGGTAAGGAGTTGGAAAGCCTCGGTTTTTCCTTGGTCCGTTATGCGGACGATGCGATGGTTGTAAATCCAAACGTGCCTCCCGTCGTGTAAAAGAATCAAGAACTCGTTTCATAGAGGGAAAACTCTTCCTTAAAGCAAACGGAGAGAAGACGGTCGTTTCTTATGTGAGAGGGATAAAGTTTCTGAGATGCTCCTTTTGTGTGAAACGTCTTTGCACTGATGCCGACGAATGGTTAAGGCAACGGATACGCATGTGTATCTGGAACTCATGGAAGAATGTCAAGGGCAAAGTGCCTGTCCTAAAGAAATGGGGTGCTCTTGACTGGCAGGCATATCAATTGGGAAATACTCATCTTGGCTACTGGTGTGTGGCAAAAAGCCGACTAGTAACCTCTATAAAGTCTGATGACGAGTTGCGTAAGGCTGGATGAGCCTGGTTGCATTGCTTCTGTTGGGGCATCTTTTCATTTTGTCAGATAGTCCGCCCGCATCGGCGAGAAGCAGTCTATCAGCATACCGGCTTCCAGACAGGTGCAGCTGTGCGGAACGTCTGGTTCCATATAGATGCCGTCGCCGGCTTCTACGGTCTTTGTTTCACCGCCGACGGTGAATTCAAACTTGCCGCTGGCAACATAAGTTGTTTGGGTATGATAATGTGTGTGTAAAGTGCCTACTGCACCTTTCTCAAATTTCACTTTAACCATCATTACCTGGCCGTCATACCCCATCACCTGTCGTGTTACGCCTTTTCCCGCCGGTTCCCAGGACTGCTTGTCTGAGTAGACGAATGTTTCACTTCGCGTTTTCTTTGCCGTTGCGGAAGACTTGTCGCTGTTTTCCAGATTGGTGGCATGCGTGTTTGTTCCTGCAGCGAGAAACATTCCGATCAGCAATGTACAAAACTTTAAGCTTTTCATAATTGACGATTTTCAGAGTTGTTTGAATGTGAATTGTTTTTTGTGGCTAAAGTTACGAAGTTTTGGCATATGGCGAACGGTACTTTCCGTAAAATTCATGCAGGCGCGGTATTTTATGCGCAGACAATAGTTTTGTGGTGGATTGCATGTTGTAAGACGCGTTGCTTTTCTGCGGCGTGCTTTCAATCAAGTAATTCATAAAAAGTTATTTCAGAAATATATAAAATCAAGAATTTTATTTAAGTTTGCGATTGAATAGTTGAATCACATTGAATGAAAGAATTTGTTATATCTGACGCGCAGACCGAAAAGGCTGTGCTGGTGGGTTTGATTACGCAGACTCAGAATGAACGCAAGACGAACGAATATTTGGACGAACTGGCTTTCCTCGCAGAAACGGCAGGGGCGGAGGTTGTGAAACGCTTTACGCAAAAAATCGACACTCCCAACTCTGTAACTTATGTGGGAAAAGGTAAACTGCAGGAAATCAAGGAGTATTTGGCTGTGCAGAATGAAAGCGAAGACACTGAGATCGGAATGGTGATTTTTGATGATGAACTTTCTGCGAAACAGATCAGAAACATCGAGAAAGAATTGAACGTGAAGATTCTGGACCGGACTTCATTGATTTTGGACATTTTTGCAATGCGCGCGCAGACTGCAAACGCCAAGACGCAGGTGGAACTGGCACAATATAAATATATGCTGCCACGCCTGCAACGGTTGTGGACTCACCTGGAACGTCAGGGCGGAGGCTCCGGTGCGGGCGGAGGAAAAGGTTCGGTAGGGCTTCGCGGTCCCGGTGAAACGCAGCTCGAAATGGACCGCCGTATTATTCTGAACCGCATGTCGCTGTTGAAACAGCGTTTGGCGGAAATAGATACGCAGAAGTCTACACAGCGTAAGAATCGCGGTCGTCTGATCCGTGTTGCGCTCGTGGGATACACGAATGTGGGAAAATCGACACTGATGAACCTGCTGGCAAAAAGTGATGTCTTTGCAGAAAACAAGCTTTTTGCTACTCTCGATACGACTGTCCGTAAAGTGATAATAGAGAATCTTCCTTTTCTCCTTTCGGATACAGTAGGTTTCATACGCAAACTGCCTACCGATTTGGTCGATTCGTTCAAATCGACGCTGGACGAAGTTCGCGAAGCGGATTTGCTGGTGCATGTGGTTGACATTTCGCATCCCGACTTTGAAGAACAGATTCAGGTGGTCGACAAAACGGTAGCTGATATCGGAGCGGGCGGAAAGCCGACCATGATTGTCTTCAACAAGATTGACGCTTACTCTTATATAGAGAAAGACGAGGATGATTTGACTCCCAGGACGAAAGAAAACATTACGCTGGATGAACTGATGCGTACATGGATGGCGAAGCTGGATGATAACTGCATCTTTATCTCTGCACGGGAGAAGACCAATCTGGAAGAATTCCGCGCGTTGCTGTACAAGAAGGTAAAGCAGCTTCATGTGCAGAAGTATCCTTATAATGACTTTTTGTATCAAACTTACGACGACGAACAATGAAGCAATATCGTTCACTTACGGCTGAAGAAATCTCACGGCTGGAAGCGCAGCACTGCATGGCTTCCGACTGGAGTATGGTGAAGGTGACGGATGGTTTCCGTCCTGACCATATACATCATATCCGTTTTTCCGGAGAAATCCGCCTGGGATGCTTTGATAAGGAGTTCAGGCTTGCCGGAGGGATAACCAAACATTCCGGACTGTATTATGCTACATTATATAATGTGGTGGTCGGTGATAACTGCTATATCGAAAATGTGAAGAATTATATCGCCAATTATGAGATTGGCGACAGCACATTCATCGAGAATGTGGATATTATCCTTGTGGATGGACGGAGCCGTTTTGGAAATGGTGTAGAAGTATCTGTGCTGAATGAAACTGGCGGGCGTGAGGTGTATATTCACGACCGTTTGTCTGCACACCAGGCATATATCATGGCACTGTATCGCCACCGCCCCAAACTGATTGAGCGGATGAAGCGGATTGTAGAGGATTATGCCGAGAGGCACGCCTCTGCAACCGGAACGATCGGAAGCCATGTCACGATTGTCAATTCCGGTTATATAAAGAATGTGCGCATCGGAGATTATTGCCAGATAGAAGGTGCGGGCCGCTTGAAAAACGGTAGTGTGAACAGCAACCAGTATGCCCCGGTACATATCGGATATGGAGTTATTTGCGATGATTTTATCATTTCGAGCGGTTCGCATGTGGAGGACGGCACAATGCTTGCCCGTTGTTTTGTGGGGCAGGCCTGTCATCTGGGACATACTTATTCTGCTTCTGATTCGCTTTTCTTCAGCAATTGCCAGGAAGAAAACGGTGAGGCATGTGCTATTTTTGCAGGTCCGTTTACGGTGACTCACCATAAATCGACTTTGCTTATTGCCGGCATGTTCTCGTTCATGAACGCCGGTTCCGGTTCGAACCAAAGCAACCATATGTATAAGTTGGGCCCCATTCATCAGGGTGCGCTTGAGCGGGGAGCGAAAACGACATCCGATTCGTATATTCTGTGGCCTGCGCGTATCGGTGCGTTTTCGTTGGTTATGGGGCGTCATGTCGCTCATCCGGATACGTCGAATCTGCCGTTTTCTTATCTGATAGAAGACAAGAATACCACTTATCTGGTGCCTGGAGTGAATCTGCGCAGTGTTGGTACGATTCGTGATGCGCAGAAATGGCCGAAGCGCGACCAGCGCAAGGATCCTTGCAAACTGGATCAGATCAATTATAATTTGCTCAGTCCGTATACGATTCAGAAAATGATGGTAGGGCGGAATATCTTGAAGGAACTGGCGCGTGTGTCGGGAGAAACATCGGAGATTTATTCGTATCAGAGTGCGAAAATAAAGAATTCTTCTTTGAACAATGGCATTAAGTTTTATGAAACCGCCATACATAAGTTCCTCGGAAACTCTATTATCAAACGTCTGGAAATAAAGTCTTTCGGAAGTGATGAGGAGATCCGCCGCCGCTTGCTGCCGGACACTTCGGTGGGTGAGGGCGAATGGGTGGACGTTTCCGGGCTGATTGCTCCGAAGAGTGAAATTGAGCGTCTGATGGACGATATTGAAAGCGGAACGCTGACCACTGTGGATGAAATTCATGCGCGGTTTGCCGAAATGCATGCCAATTATTACATCTATGAATGGACATGGGCTTATGGTAAGATACTGGAGTTTTATCATCTGGATCCGGATACTGTCACGGCAAAAGATGTTGTGGCTATTGTAAGAAGGTGGCAGGAAGCCGTTGTCGGGCTTGACAAGTTGGTTTATGAAGATGCCAAGAAAGAATTTTCACTGACTTCAATGACTGGATTCGGTGCTGACGGAAGCAGGGAAGAGCAAGTGCGGGATTTTGAGGAGGTGCGCGGAGTGTTTGAAAGCAATCCGTTTGTTACCGCCGTGCTTGAGCATATCAAGGTGAAGACGGAATTGGGTAATGAGTTGATCGACCGTCTGAAGAATTTGCTTTAACAAAGAATTCTGGAGGAAAGTTTATGGCAACGAAATATATAGGAAGCATTCTCCTGTTTTGTTTGTTGGCTTTGGGCGTGCAGGCTCAGACCCGGACGAAAAAAGTGGTTGAACGTCCGGGGTTTGTGACAGCCAACACTTCTGATATAGAGATAAAGAAAATCATACTTACAGCCGAACAGACTCAAGTGGATGCCGTCATGTACGGTAAGGCCGGTACGCCCGTCGTTATTTCTTCCCATACATGTCTGCGTTCGGATAATGCGACTTTCCGCTTGCGTGAGGCAGGGGGAGTTTCTATTGACGGAACGACTGAACCTGAATTGATTCCGGAAAGCGGGCGGCTGGATGTGGTGCTTTCTTTTGCTCCAGTTCCGGTAGGGGTGCATGAAGTGGACTTTGTGGAGCCGGAAGCCGGATGGATTATTTGGGGGGTGCAGCTGAGCCGTGAAGAGCCTTATGTCTATGTCCCGGATTTTCTGACGACTGGAAAGCCGAAGCGGAGCAATGAACTGCCTGAACCCGGATTCTCGGCAGGAAAAGCCATAGTGAACGGCTATTTGTTGGGATACGAACCAGACATGCGGTTGGCTATGAATCTGGAGTATGCTGACGGCCTGTTCCCTTCTTCATGGAGAGAAGATATCCATGTTCATCATGACGGATTGTTCCATTTTGAGGTAGATCTGCTTCAGCCTACGCTGGCAACCTTATATGTGAATGAGGCAAAAATGGAATTATTTCTCGTGCCTGATGAGGAGTTTACAGCTTATGTCAATCTTCCATTGTTAAGCATGTCTGCCTCACGTTTGCATAAAGACCATTACGGGAAGAGACAGAAAGCCTGGTTTGACGGCGCCGCAGAACTGATAAACTCGGAGCTGGCTGCGGAAGGCGAATCAGAAGCCTTGAAAGCGTATCGTTCGGTTGAGAAAACATTGTTCAGCAATGAACAGATGGCGGAGCTGGTGAAAAAAGACATAGAACAGGCACAGCCGATCTGTAAGAACTTGCTTAAAAATTCAGAACTATCTTTTGCTGACAAGAAAATTCTGAAAGGACTCGAATTGAAGGATATTGCCAGTTATGTTCTGCAAAAGGAAACAGACTTGCGTTCGCAGGCAGCGCGCAGCCGGTCGATGCAGGGGGCTGTGATAGCTTCGCTCGGAAGTAATGTTGCAGGTGCTGACATTTTGCCTCAGATTATTTCTGCGCACAAGGGCCATGCCATATTGATTGATTTTTGGGCTACCTGGTGCGGTCCGTGCAAGAAAAGCATGAAGTCTGTTCTTCCGCTGAAGAAGAAACTTGCTGATGAAGATGTGGTATATGTCTACCTGACTGGCCCGTCTTCTCCTGAAAATACGTGGAAAGATAATTTGAAGGAAATGACGGGTGTGCACTATCGTCTGAATGACGCGCAGTGGAAGTACCTCTGTTCCGCCTATGGTGTGACAGGCATACCGGCTTACTTGATTATCAGCCATGACGGAAAGCTTCAGCGTCGTTATGTGGGCTTTCCCGGCGTTGATGAACTTGAAAAGGAACTGCTTCGTGCCGTTGGGGAATAAACGGTGCGGAATGTATAGTTTTTGTCAGCCAGCGCCCGGTTGATTTTGGTTATGAAGAAAAGAAAAACATGCCGTGGCATTCTCGGTCTTTAGCTTAAAGATACATGTCTTTAGCTTGGAGATATGTATCTTTATCCTAGATATATATATCTTTAGGCTGGAGATAGAGATCCTGTGGAAAAGTTTCTGTTTTCAGGCATAAACTTGGGCGAATTTTTAAGCAGGATTTAAGGAAAAATTTCAATAATACTTTGTAACTTTGCCTCACGATAACTAACAATTAATTCATATTTATTATGGCAACACCAGAATTCAAGTATCAGCCGATGTTCGAAAAAGGTAAGGATACGACTGAATACTATCTGCTTACAAAAGACTATGTGTCTGTAAGTGAGTTTGAAGGAAAACCTATCTTAAAGATTGAAAAAGAGGGTCTTACGGCTATGGCTAACGCCGCTTTTCATGATGTTTCTTTTATGTTGCGCCGTTCGCATAACGAACAGGTGGCCAAGATTCTGCATGATCCGGAAGCGAGCGAGAACGACAAGTATGTTGCTCTGACTTTCTTGCGCAATGCGGAAGTGGCTGCAAAAGGTGTTTTGCCTTTCTGTCAGGATACGGGGACTGCCATCATTCACGGTGAAAAGGGACAGCAGGTATGGACAGGCTATTGTGATGAAGAGGCTTTGTCGCTTGGAGTCTACAAGACATACACCGAGAACAACCTGCGCTATTCTCAGAATGCGCCGCTGACAATGTATGATGAAGTGAACACTCGCTGCAACCTTCCTGCACAGATTGATCTGGAAGCTACCGAAGGAATGGAATACGAATTCCTGTGCGTAACGAAAGGTGGCGGTTCTGCCAACAAGACGTATTTGTATCAGGAAACAAAAGCCATCTTGAATCCGGAAACTTTGGTTCCGTTCCTGGTTGAGAAAATGAAAACGCTGGGTACGGCAGCTTGTCCTCCTTATCATATTGCGTTTGTTATCGGAGGCACTTCGGCCGAGAAAAACTTGCTGACGGTGAAACTGGCTTCTACTCACTTCTATGATAATCTGCCTACTACAGGCAATGAGTATGGCCGTGCCTTCCGTGATGTCGAACTTGAAAAGAAAGTGCTGGAAGCAGCTCACAATATCGGTTTGGGCGCTCAGTTCGGAGGCAAATACTATGCGCATGATGTACGCATTATCCGTCTGCCTCGTCACGGCGCTTCTTGTCCGGTGGGACTGGGCGTATCTTGCTCTGCTGACCGCAACATCAAGTGCAAGATCAATAAGGACGGTATCTGGATTGAGAAGCTGGACTCAAATCCGGGCGAGCTGATTCCGGAAGAATTGCGTCAGGCGGGCGAAGGCAACGCTGTGCGGATTGACCTGAACCGTCCGATGAATGAAATACTTGCCGAACTCGACAAGTATCCGGTGGCTACTCGTCTGTCATTGAACGGTACGATTATCGTAGGGCGTGATATCGCTCATGCTAAATTGAAAGAACGTCTGGACAGGGGCGAGGAGCTTCCGCAGTATATCAAAGACCATCCGATCTATTATGCCGGACCTGCCAAAACTCCGAAAGGAATGGCATGCGGTTCGATGGGACCGACTACAGCGGGCCGTATGGATCCCTATGTCGACTTGTTCCAGAGCCATGGGGGCAGTATGATCATGCTGGCAAAAGGCAATCGCAGCCAGGCAGTGACAGATGCCTGCAAGAAACATGGAGGTTTCTATCTCGGCTCTATCGGAGGTCCTGCTGCAATTCTGGCTCAGAACAACATCAAGAGCATAGAGTGTGTAGAATATCCTGAACTTGGAATGGAAGCTATCTGGAAGATTGAAGTGGAAGACTTCCCGGCATTCATTCTGGTGGACAACAAGGGCAATGACTTCTTTAAGCAGATCAAGCCTCGTTGTGCGGGCAACTGCAAGTGATATTGTAGTAATATATAAATGTATAGGCGGGCGAAATGCCCGCCATTTTTATTTAGTCCTATGGATGTTCTTCGTTTTTGCAGGAATTGGACATTGCCCATCGCGATGGGAATGGGTGTGCTGATTTATTTTGTTTATGTGAATATTCCCTGGCTGGCTCCTGCCAAACCTTATGTGTTGAGGGCTGTTGATATCGTACAGCCGATGCTGATATTCTGTATGCTTCTGCTGTCGTTCTGTAAGATAAGCTTTCAGGATCTGCATCCTTGCAAGTGGCATGTCTGGCTGCTGCTGATACAAGGCGGATGTTTCTTGCTTCTCGGGCTGCTGCTTGTCTGTTTCCCGGGTTTCTCAGGGCGGGTGCTGGTGGAGGGTGCCATGCTTTGTCTGATTTGCCCCACGGCTACTGCCAGTGCGGTCATTACGTTTAAATTGGGAGGAAGTGCGGCACGGGTTACCACTTATACGATCCTTGTCAATTTTTTGGCGGCCTTGCTGATACCGTTGGTCGTGCCGTTGCTGAGTCCGAACGCGGGCGAATCGTTCGGCGTATCTTTTACAAGAATTATGGGAAAAGTGTTTCCTATGTTGCTTTGCCCGTTTGTCTTGGCCGTATTGTTGCGTTTCCTTTGTCCGAAACTCCATGCCAGGCTGGCCGGCATGCAGAATGTGTCGTTTTACATGTGGGCGGTTGCTTTGATGCTGGCAATTGCGCTGACGGTGAAGAGCATCGTGCATAGTGAGGTTGCTGTATGGTATCAGATAGGCCTTGCCGTTGTTTCTTTTCTATGCTGCATTGCGCAATTTTATTTTGGCAAGCGGATTGGAAACTGTTATGGCGATTCGATCAGTGCCGGTCAGGCGTTGGGGCAGAAGAATACTGTTTTTGCCATTTGGCTCGGATATACTTTTTTTACTCCCGTAACATCAATCGCTGCCGGATTTTATAGTGTATGGCACAATATTGTTAATTCTTATCAATTGTATAGGCTACGGAAACGGACTGAAAGGTAATGAAAGGCAAAAAACGAATTGCATTTACGTGATATTGCTTGAAAAGTTGTAACTTTGCGAGCACTTTGTAAAGTTGAAGAGTATTTTTATGATTTCGATAGAAAGACTGAAAGTTGAATTTGGGGCAACACCTTTGTTTGAAGACGTTTCTTTCGTGATAAACAAGAAAGACCGCATAGCATTGGTGGGAAAGAACGGAGCGGGAAAATCGACTATGCTGAAGATTCTTGCCGGTCTTCAGAATCCTACTGACGGAACCGTTGCAGTACAGCGTGGCGTAACGGTAGGATACTTGCCTCAGGTGATGGTGTTGAGCGATACGCATACGGTGATGGAAGAGGCAGAAACGGCTTTCAGTCATATTTTTGAGATGCAGCAGAGTCTGGATCGGATGAACAGGGAACTGGCGGAGCGTACGGATTATGATTCGGAAAGCTACCATCAGCTGATTGATCGTTTCACGCACGAAAACGAGCGCTTTCTTATGCTGGGCGGAACGAACTACAAGGGAAGCATTGAACGTACATTGATGGGGCTTGGTTTCGTGCGCAGTGATTTCGACCGTCCCACTTCGGAGTTTAGCGGCGGCTGGCGCATGCGTATCGAACTTGCAAAGATTCTGTTGAGGCGTCCCGATGTGCTGTTGCTTGACGAGCCGACCAACCATCTGGATATCGAAAGCATCCAGTGGTTGGAGAACTTTCTGAAAACGAGTACGGGAGCTGTCGTGCTTGTCAGCCATGACCGGGCATTTATCAATAATGTGACTAACCGCACCATTGAGATCTCATGCGGGCGCATTTATGATTACAAGGTTCCTTATGACGAGTATGTTGTATTGCGCAAGGAGCGTCGCGAACAACAGTTGCGCGCCTACGAAAACCAGCAGAAAGAAATAAAGGAAACCGAAGATTTTATCGAGCGTTTCCGTTACAAGGCTACCAAAGCCGTGCAGGTGCAGAGCCGTATCAAGCAGTTGGAAAAGATCGTGCCTGTAGAAATAGACGAGGAGGACAATTCGGCTTTGCATCTGAAGTTTCCGCCCGCTGTCCGGTCTGGCGACTATCCCGTGATCTGTGAGGATGTAAAGAAAGCGTATGGAAATCACGTTGTTTTTCATGACGTGAATCTTACAATTCACAGGGGTGACAAGGTTGCGTTTGTCGGCAAGAACGGAGAAGGTAAGTCTACTTTGGTCAAGTGTATCATGGGAGAGATTCCTTACGAAGGAAACCTGAAGATCGGATATAATGTGCAGATCGGCTATTTTGCACAAAACCAGGCACAGTTGCTTGACGAGAATCTGACGGTATTCGATACGATAGACCGTGTGGCGAAAGGCGATGTCCGTTTGAAGATCCGTGATATACTGGGTGCCTTTATGTTTGGCGGTGAAGCCTCGGACAAGAAGGTGAAAGTGCTTTCCGGTGGAGAGCGGAGCCGCCTGGCCATGATTCGTCTGCTGCTGGAGCCTGTCAATCTGTTGATTCTCGACGAGCCTACCAACCATTTGGATATGCGGTCAAAAGACGTTCTGAAAGAAGCGATCAAGGAGTTTGACGGAACGGTAATTGTTGTTTCTCACGACCGTGATTTCTTGGACGGTCTGGTTTCTAAAGTTTATGAGTTTGGCGGAGGTGAGGTTCGTGAACATCTGGGAGGCATCTATGACTTCCTTCAGAAAAAGAAGATAGAAAACCTTGACGAGCTGCAGCTTTCCAAATCGCCTGCGGCTGTAGAGGAGAAAAAGGAAATTCTTCCAACCGAAAGCAAACTTTCGTATGAAGAGCGGAAAGAGCAGAACAAAAAGGTGCGCAAACTGGAGAAACTGGTTGCGGATTGTGAAAAACGTATTGAGAAGCTTGAAGCGCAGGTCGCAGAACTGGAAACGAGAATGTCTACTCCCGAAGGGGCTTCTGATGTAAAGCTTTATGAAGAGCATCAACGGATCAAAAAGCAGATAGCTGAGGCTGAAGAAGAATGGGAGAACGCTTCGCTGGAACTGGAGGGTATGGAAAGGAATTGATTATTTAAAATAAACAGATTATGAACAAGAAAAATTATTTGACCGTGGCTGCAATGACTTTGGCTGTATTGTCAAGTTGCGGCGGACAAAAAGAAGTAAAAAATACTTCGGGCATTGACTTGGCAAATATGGACACTACAGTGTCGGCAGGTCAGGACTTTTTCCGCTATGCATGTGGCGGATGGAACGAAGCGCATCCGCTGACTGCCGAATATTCCCGTTACGGCACATTTGACCAGCTGGCAGAAAACAACCAGAAGCAGTTGCGAGAACTGATCGAAGGATTGGCTGCACAGCAGAATGAGCAGGGTACAACAGCACAGAAAGTCGGCGATCTCTACAATATGGCGATGGACAGTGTCGCTTTGAATGAGCAGGGATACACGCCAATCAAGCCGATGCTTGATAAGATTGCTGCCCTGACCGACAAAAAGCAGATTATTCCGATGGCTGTCGAGATGCGCCGCAACCAAGGTATAGGTACGTATTTCAGTTTCTATGTATATGCAGACCCGAAGAACAGTGCGCTGAATATATTCCAGATGGGACAAGGTGGCATCAACTTGGGCGAAAAAGAATATTATCTGGATACAGACAGCATCACTGAAAACATCCGTAATGAATATAAGAAATACATCGGCAAACTGTTTACGCTGGCCGGTTTCTCTGAGGCAGAAGCGCAGCAGAAGGTGGCTGATGTAATGGAAATAGAAACAAGCATCGCAAAGAAGTCCCGCAGTGCAACCGAATTGAGGGATCCGGAAGCTAACTACCACAAGATGTCTTATGCTGATCTGAAGAAGCAGATTCCTGGCATTGACTGGAACGCTTTCATGATCGGACTGGGTATTCAGCCTCCGACAGAATTGAATGTGGAGCAGGTGGAACCGATTCAGGAAGTTGCGCGTTTGATAAACGCTTTGCCGGTATCAAAGCATGTTTCTTATCTGGAATATAATCTGCTTGATGCAGCGGCTTCTTGCTTGAGCGATGATTTCGTGGCTGCCCGCTTTGATTTCTACGGAAAAGTGCTGTCGGGCCGTCAGGTGAACCAGCCTCGCTGGAAACGTGCGGTAAATTCAGTAAACGGCATGTTGGGCGAGCTGGTTGGACAAATGTACGTAGAGAAATATTTCCCGGCAGCTGCAAAGGAGCGTATGGTGAAGCTTGTCAATAACTTGCAGGTAGCTTTGGGCGAACGTATCGATGCGCAGGAGTGGATGAGTGACAGTACGAAAGTCAAGGCACATGAAAAACTGGCTGCTTTCCATGTAAAGGTGGGCTATCCGGACAAGTGGAAGGACTATTCAAAGCTGGAAGTCAAGAAAGATTCTTATTGGGCGAATGTTTGCCGTGCTTCTGAATGGGGATTCAATGATATGATCAGCCGTTTGGGCAAGCCGGTGGACAGAGAAGAGTGGCTGATGACCCCGCAGACTGTAAATGCTTATTACAATCCGTCTACAAACGAAATCTGTTTCCCCGCAGCTATTCTTCAGCCTCCTTTCTTCAATATGGATGCTGACGATGCAGCCAACTACGGTGCCATCGGTGTGGTTATCGGCCATGAAATGACTCACGGATTCGATGATCAGGGCCGCCAGTTCGATAAGGACGGAAATTTGAAAGACTGGTGGGCCGAAGGTGACGCGGAACGTTTCAAGGAACGTGCCCAGGTTATGGTTGATTTCTTTAACAACATCGAAGTGCTTCCGGGACTGCATGGCAATGGCCAGCTGACATTGGGTGAGAACCTTGCAGATCATGGAGGTCTGAATGTGGCTTATCTGGCATTCCAGAATGCAACGAAGGATGCTCCTTTGGAAGTGAAGGAAGGATTCACTCCGCAGCAGCGTTTCTTTATCGCTTACGCCACTTTGTGGGCCGGGAACATCCGTGACGAGCAGATCCGCGTGTATACCAAGTCTGATCCTCACTCTTTGGGCAAATGGCGCGTGAACGGTGCGCTTCCTCACATCCAGGCATGGTATGATGCGTTCGGCATTACTGCAGACGATTCTTTGTATGTTGCTCCGGAAAAGCGCGTGAACATCTGGTAATGCAGAAAATTTCAATATCCCCAACAGGTATCCCGGTGCCGGCAGATGGCATCGGGATATTTTTTTAATGGATGTCCGTGTCCGTTTCAACGGCAAAGGCCGTGTCTTACTTCTGGTATAACTGAAGGAGCGGGCGTGTTTTTGTGCGAGTCATAGGGAATGTCCGGCTTTTTATGTCCGGCTTTTTTATGTCTGGCTTTTCGTATATTGTGAAAGAAAAGTTTGTCATGTTGCTTTTAATTGGTTACATTTGTCAGCAAATTGAAATGATTTAATATTATGAATTGGCTACAAGATTTATTGACAAACCCCAATTCCATCGCCCATATAGTGGCGCTTTATGCATTTGTCATCACTTTAGGGGTGTTGTTGGGAAAAATTAAGTTCTTCGGCATATCGCTTGGAGTAACTTTTGTTTTGTTTGCTGGAATCCTGGCCGGACACTTTGGCTTTACCGGTAATCCGGCCATTCTTTCATTCCTGCAAGATTTTGGACTTATTCTGTTTGTCTACTGTATCGGTCTTCAGGTAGGTCCGTCTTTTTTCTCATCATTCAAGAAAGGAGGTATAACGCTGAACCTTCTGGCTGTCGGTGTGGTGGCGCTGAATATTGCCGTAGCTTTAGTCTGCTATTATGCATTGCAGGGCCGCATTGAGATTCCGATGCTGGTGGGTATCCTTTGCGGTGCGGTGACCAATACTCCGGGACTTGGTGCTGCGAACGAAGCGTTGCAGCAGCTGCATTACAACGGTCCGGAAATCGCTATGGGATATGCATGTGCCTATCCGTTGGGCGTAATGGGCATTATTCTCTCTACGATTGTTATCCGTTACCTTTGCCGGGTGGATTTGGCTGAGGAAATGAAAGAGATACAGCAGCAGGAAGAAGCAAACCCGCATCTGAAACCGTTCTCTCTTTCTCTGGAAGTCCATAACGAGGCTTTGAACGGGAAAACCTTGTCGCAGGTGCAGAACTTCCTTGCGCGTGACTTCGTTTGTTCGCGCATTATCCAGAATGAACATATGCATACGCCTAGTTCTAAGACGGAACTTCATTTGGGCGACCGGATGTATATTATCTGTGCGGAAGATGATGCTGAAGCGATTGTGGCCTTCATTGGTCCGAGAGTGGAGCAGGAGTGGGGAATCACCGACCAGCACGACAAGACAATGGTGTCGCGTCGTATCCTGGTTACTCAGCCCAGCATTAACGGAAAGACGTTAGGTGAGATTCATTTCAGCAGTATGTACGGTGTAAATGTGACGCGAGTGAACCGTTCGGGTATGGATTTGTTCGCTTCGCGCCAACTGCGCTTGCAGGTCGGTGACCGTGTGATGGTTGTCGGTCCGCGGGACGCTATCGAACGCGTAGCCAATCTGCTGGGTAATCAGTTGAAGCGTCTTGACCATCCGAACATCGTGACTATCTTCGCAGGTATTCTCTGCGGTATCATATTCGGCAGTCTGCCTATTGCCATTCCGGGTATGCCTACTCCGGTGAAGTTGGGTCTTGCCGGTGGTCCGCTTATCATTTCTATCCTGATAGGACGTTTCGGCTATAAAGTGAAGCTGGTCACTTATACTACCATGAGTGCAAATCTGATGCTTCGTGAGGTCGGCCTGGTTCTCTTTCTTGCAAGTGTCGGAATCAAGGCGGGAGAGAATTTTGTGCAGACAGTCATTGAGGGCGACGGGCTGCTTTATGTGGGGGTCGGATTCCTGATAACCTTCCTGCCTCTGATTATCATTGGTGCGGTGGCACGTTGGCATCATAAGGTCAATTATTTTACGCTGATGGGACTTATTGCCGGAAGCAACACAGACCCCCCTGCATTGGCTTATGCCAACCAGACCTCTGGAAATGACGCTCCGGCGGTAGGTTATTCAACGGTTTATCCATTGGCTATGTTTTTGCGTATTTTGACAGCTCAGTTACTGATATTGCTTTTGGCTGTTTAGAAAAGGAAAGGTGGAGTTATGAAAATGCTTGATTTGGTAAAGTCCAGACATTCGGTGCGAAAATATCTGCCTAATCCGGTAGAGCAGTCCAAACTTGATTACATCATGGAATGTGTCCGGATGGCTCCTTCGGCGGTCAATTTTCAGCCGTGGCGGTTTGCTGTCGTTACGGAGGGCACTGCATTGGAAGCTCTTAAAAGGGCTTACCCGCGGGACTGGATTGCTTCGGTTCCTTGCATTGTCGTTGCATGTGTCAATCACAACGAATCGTGGCATCGTCCGTCTGACGGGAAGGATCATGGCGACATTGATGTGGCCATTGCGGTAGAACATCTTTGCCTTGCAGCCACCGAAGTTGGTCTGGGAACCTGTTGGGTCTGCAATTTCGATGTCCGGTTATGCGCTGAGGCATTGAGCCTTCCGGCCGGAATTGAGCCTGCTGTTCTGATTCCGCTTGGCTATGCTGCCGATTCGGTTATTCCCGAAAAGAAGCGGAAACCGATGGAAGGCATACTTTTGAAATAGAATTGCTGTTGCCGGACTGAGTCGTATCCGACATAAATACAAAGGAAACGGGATTTCGTATGCTCGCAAATTCAGCGTATGAAATCCCGTTTCCTTTATGCCCTGTCTGTTGTTTCAGAGCCTGTTGCTTGAAAGGAACTTCTTTATGGCATCGGTGAAGTCCTTTCCGTAATGTGTTTTTTTGAATTCTCCGATTCCGCTTATTTCTCCGAACTCGTCGAGTGTGACAGGCTTTTGGATGCAGATTTGTTTTAGCGTCTTGTCTGACAGTACAATATAGGGCGGTATAGCTTGTTGGTCGGCAAGTTTTTTACGCAGTTGGCGGAGTTCTTCGAACAGCGCGTCATCTGTCGATGCCGGACGGTCGAAAAGAGTAGCGGCAGGTTTTGCGGATGCCGTATGTTTCTTCTTCTCTGCTGTTTTGGAAACTCTTTCTTCTCTTTTGATAACCACCAGCTGTGCCCGTTCGCGGCCGAACAGGACCTTGCGTCCCGCATCGGTTATTTTCAGGTGATTGTTTTCATTATATGCTACCTCATAGAAGCCCAGATTCAACATTTGCAGAAGAAAATCCTGCCAGTCGCGCGCCGGGACATCCCTTCCTGCGCCGAACGTTTTCAGGTTATGATACCCTTTTGCCGTGATTTCTTGAGTAGGCGAACCTTTCAGAATGTCTATCAGCGTGTGCATGCCTACTTTCTGGTCGGTTCTCATGATTGCGCTGAGAGCCTTCTGTACGATGACAGTGCCGTCAAACCGTTCCGGCGGGTTTTTGCAGACGTCACAGTTTCCGCAGTCATGGTCCATGTTTTCTCCGAAATAGTTCAGCAGAATCCGTCGGCGGCAGATGTCCGTTTCAGCGTATTGCCTCATGCGTTCCAGCTTTTCCCTGTTTATTTCCTGTTGTCCGCTGTCTTCTGCAAATTTAGACAGCATGACGATGTCGCCGAACGAATAGAACAGCAAGGTTTCGCTCGGGAGCCCGTCGCGCCCTGCCCGTCCGATTTCCTGATAGAAGCTTTCGATGCTTTTGGGCAGGTTGTAGTGGATAATCCAGCGCACGTTTGATTTGTCGATTCCCATACCGAAAGCCACGGTGGCGCATACGATTTGCACACGGTCGTTGATGAAGTCGTCTTGTGCTGCTTCGCGTTGGGCGTTGCTCAGTCCGGCATGATAGACAGCGACGCTGAAACCTTCTTTCCTCAGCAGTTCGGCAACCTTCTCCGTTCCGTTCCTGCTCATGCAGTAGATGATTCCGCTGTCGTTCTTGTGCCGCAGGATGAAGTTTGTGATGGTGCGTATCTTTTCTTTCTGCTGGTATCCGCGTTTGACTTCCAGGCTGAGGTTGGGGCGGTCGAATGACGAAATGAAGATTTTCGGGGCGTGCATGTCGAGTTGCCGCACGATGTCTTCGCGTGTAATCTTGTCGGCGGTTGCTGTCAGCGCCACGACCGGAACATTCGGGAAGCTCTCCCGCAGGAGTTTCAGCTGCGTATATTCCGGACGGAAGTCATGGCCCCATTGCGAGATGCAGTGCGCTTCGTCAATGGCAAAAAGAGATATTTTGATGTCGCGCAGGAGAAAGTTGATTTCTGACAGGATGCGTTCGGGCGATATGTAGAGCAGCTTCACTTTCCCTTGCAGGCACTTTTGTTTCAGGCGCGCATTGGTCGTTTCGTCGTTCATGCTGTTCAGCGCGTAGGCCGGAATGCCGTTTGCCTGAAGAGCCTCCACCTGATCTTTCATGAGTGAGATAAGCGGGGAGATGACGATGGCTGTTCCGTCCATCATGAGAGCCGGGAGCTGGAAGCAGATGGATTTTCCTCCTCCGGTAGGCATAAGGACAAGCGTGTCTTTTTTCTGCATGATGTTTGTTATGATATCTTCCTGCAATGGCCGGAACTGTGTGTAGCCGAAATAGGCTTTCAGGGTATTTAGCATCAATTCTTTTGTCATCTTGTTCGTGATTTGCTGCAAAGGTAATGATTCTTTTATAAAGAGAAGCAACGCTTGGTTCCACTTGTTGTGCAAATGCTGTGCGTTCGATAGATGCGGGAAAAGAGCATTTTGCATTGGAGTAATCTGTATCTTCAGGTTAGAGATATAAATCTCCAGGCTGAAGACGCATATCTCCAGGCTGGAGATACATGTCTTTAGCCTGAAGACAAACTTTCCGGCGAGAGGCTTCGGACTTGCTTATTCTTTCTCCAACTTTTGTCGCGGGCAATGGCGGCCCTTTCTTCGGGCAGAAATAAATAGGTCAAAACTTGCAGAATAAAAAAACTTCTGCCATTTTTGTAATTCTATTTTTTACGAATGGTTTTTAATAAGGCAGATGAAATGGTGGAGCAGGAAAAGCTTAATGCGGATGATGGAGGCGGAACCGGGAAGCGGTTGCCTTATAATTTGAGAGAGCAGAAGGATAAAAAGCCGTCTTATCGGACTGTGATGCGCGTCAGGCTGGCTGACGAGCTGTATAGAAAAATTGTTGATATAGTGGAAGGCCAGAAAAAATATCGGGACCCGTATTACACAGCCAAGGATTTAGCCAGAGATCTGCATACAAATTCACGTTATCTGTCGGCTGTCATCAATTCTCGTTTCGGCAAGAATTATTCCTGCCTGCTGAATGACTATCGGATTAAGGAAGCCCTCCGTCTGCTTCAGGACAGGAGGTATGCGGAAAGGAGCATCGAGGAAATCGGAGCGATGGCAGGTTTTACAAACCGTCAGTCATTTTATGCTGCTTTTTACAGAAATCTGGGTGAAACGCCCAATAATTACAGGAAAAGAAATGAAGGAAAAGGATAATGGTTTTGTTTATACGGTAGAGCAGTTCGCTGATTTGCAGCTGCTTCGGTATCGTGTGCCCGGATTCGACGAATTGTCGCTCAGGCAAAAGACATTGGTTTATTATTTGTCGCAGGCTGCGCTTGAAGGAAGAGATATTCTGTTTGACCAGAACGGGAAATATAATCTGCAGATCCGCCGCCTGCTGGAGGCGGTCTATACGGATTATGAGGGAGAGCGGACGACAGATGAGTTCCGTGCCTTTGAAGTTTATCTTAAACGGGTGTGGTTTTCAAACGGAATATATCACCATTATGCTTGTGATAAATTTGTTCCGGACTTTTCTGAAGGCTATTTCAGACAACTGGTTGATTCGCTGGATGAATCGCGGCTGCCTTTAGAGGAAGGAGAAACCAAAGAAGCCATGTGCGGAAAACTGTTTCCGGTTATGTTCGATCCTTCCGTAATGTCTAAGCGGGTTAATCAGGCAGACGGAGAAGATCTGGTACAGACTTCTGCCGCCAACTATTATGAAGGGGTTACCCAGCAGGAGGCGGAAGCGTTTTATGCGGCGCAGAAAGAACCGGGAAACGATAAGCCCGTGATGTTCGGAATGAACAGCCGGCTTGTCAAAGAGAACGGGCGGCTGAAAGAAGAGGTTTGGAAGGCGGGCGGAATGTACGGTTCTGCCATCGAAAAGATAACAGGCTGGCTGGAGAAAGCGGAAACGGTTGCGGAGAATGATTCGCAGCGCAAGGTGATCCGCCTGCTGATTGAATTCTATCAGACCGGCGACCTGCATACTTTTGACGAATATTCGATCGAATGGCTGAAGGATACGGAGTCGCATGTAGACTTTGTGAACGGTTTTATTGAGAGTTACGGGGATCCTTTGGGCATGAAAGCCAGTTGGGAGTCGATCGTGAATTTCAAGGATCTGGAAGCTACCCGCCGTACGGAAACAATCAGCAGCAATGCCCAGTGGTTTGAAGACCATTCGCCGGCAGACGTGCGTTTTAGAAAAGAAAAGGTTGCCGGAGTATCTGCCAAGGTCATTACAGCGGCCATCTTGGGCGGAGATCTGTATCCGAGCACAGCGATCGGAATCAATCTGCCGAATTCCAATTGGATCCGCAGCGTTCATGGTTCGAAGTCTGTAACTATCGGCAACTTGATTGACGCTTACAACAAGGCGGCCCGAGGCAACGGTTTCCGTGAAGAATTTGTATATGGCGAGGATGAGAAGGCACTTCTTGACAAATATGCCGATCTGACCGACAACCTTCATACCGATCTGCATGAATGTCTGGGGCATGGTTCGGGCAAGCTTCTTCCAGGTGTCGATCCGGATGCCCTGAAAGCTTATGGCTCTACTGTTGAAGAAGCCCGTGCCGATCTGTTCGGGTTGTATTTCTTGCCTGATGCCAAGCTGGTGGAGTTGAAGCTCACGCCGGACACGGAAGCATATAAGGCTGAATACTATTCGTATATGATGAATGGACTGATGACCCAGCTGGTGCGGATAGAGCCTGGATGCAATGTGGAAGAAGCGCATATGCGCAACCGGCAGTTGATAGCCCGGTGGGCGCTGGAGCATGGAGCTTCCGCCCGTGTAGTGGAGCTGGTGAAGCGGGACGGAAAGACGTATGTGAAGATAAATGACTATCCGGCTCTCAGGGATTTGTTTGGACGGCTGCTTGCTGAAATACAGCGAATCAAGAGTGAGGGAGATTTTGAGGCGGCCCGAGTGCTTGTTGAAAAATATGGAGTCAGAGTCGACAAGGAGCTTCATGAAGAAGTGCTCGCACGCTACAGGAGATTGCACCTGGCACCATACAAAGGCTTTGTCAACCCTGTATACAGGGCGACGACAGACAGTGAGAATAAGATAGTGGATGTGTCCGTAGACTATACGGAAGGATATGCCGAACAGATGCTTCGTTACAGCAGGGAATACAGCAATCTGTGATTGCTTTTGCTTGCTGTTGCCGGAGTGCCGTTGGTTTAACTCTATGATGATATGAATGATATACATGAAACGATAAAAGATATAAAGTCGAAGTTCCGTCTGTTCATGAACGGTACGGTTTCGCAGAGCTTGCGCGACAAGGGAATGAAGTACAAGGTGATATTCGGCATTGAATATCCCCGGCTGAAAGAAATCGCTTCCGCTTATAAGCCGGACCATGCACTTGCCCAGGCTTTGTGGAAGGAAGATATACGCGAGTGCAAGATCATGGCAGGCATGTTGCAGCCGGCCGAAACTTTTTATCCGGAGATTACTGAAATGTGGATGGATGACATGTCCTGTCCGGAACTGGCTGAATATACTGTGATGACGCTGTTCCAGCGTCTGCCTTATGCTTCGGAAGTCGTGTTCAGGTGGATTGCGGACGACCGTGAGTATTTCCGTTTGTGCGGCTTCCTGCTGATGACCCGCCTGCTGGCTAACGACCTCAAGCTTGACGAACGTGCCGAGGCGGAGTTTACCGACCAGGCTTTCGCAGCCGTTGAGGGGGATTCTGCATGGATCAAAAGAGCCGCTTCTGCTTCGCTGTGCAAGCTGGCTCTGCAAAGCCGTATGCAGGCAAAGAAAATGATGAAGCTGTTGGGACCCCTTCAGAAATCGGAGAAGCCGGAAGTGGCTGCTGCTGCCCGGGAAATAAAAAATGAGATAGAATATAGTCTATAATCTTTCTATATTACGCAAAAAAGGTTAACTTTGAACGCTGAACAGTTGAATGATGGAAGAGGATATAAAAGATAAGGTAAAGCAGATACTGACTGATTATTTGCAGAAGAACGGACATCGCAAGACTCCTGAACGTTATGCGATACTTGATACGATTTATTCGATCAAAGGGCATTTCGATATAGACAGTCTGTATATTTACATGGCTGATAAGGAAAAATTCCGTGTCAGCCGTGCAACGCTCTACAACACGATCATTCTGCTGATTGATGCTGGACTGGTGATAAAGCACCAGTTTGGAAACACTTCCCAATACGAACGTTCGTATAACAATGAAACCCATCATCATATGATTTGCACTTGCTGTGGAAAAGTGTCGGAATTTGAAGATGAGAATCTGAAGCAGGCCATAGCTGAAACGAAGCTGAAAGGATTTCATGCGTCGCATTATTCGCTGTATATCTATGGACTCTGCAGCAAGTGCATGGGAATGAAGCGCAAGAAAAATAATATAACGAAAAATACATAAAACAGAGAATCATGAAAGTAGATGTTTTGTTAGGTTTGCAGTGGGGAGATGAAGGTAAGGGTAAGGTCGTTGACGTGCTGACCCCCCGCTATGACGTGGTTGCCCGTTTCCAGGGCGGACCGAATGCAGGTCATACGCTCGAGTTTGAAGGGCAGAAGTATGTGCTCCGTTCCATTCCTTCGGGAATCTTTCAAGGCGATAAGATAAATATCATCGGGAATGGCGTTGTACTTGATCCGGCTTTGTTTAAAGCTGAGGCTGAAGCGCTTGAGGCAAGCGGACATCCGTTGAAGGAACGTCTGCACATATCAAAGAAGGCGCATCTGATTTTGCCTACGCACCGCATCCTGGATGCTGCTTATGAAGCGGCTAAAGGTGACGCAAAAGTCGGAACGACGGGCAAGGGTATCGGACCGACATATACGGACAAGGTGAGCCGCAACGGGCTGCGTGTGGGAGATATTCTTCATAATTTTGCTGAAAAATATGCGGAAGCCAAGGCGCGTCATGAAAAGATTCTGAAGAGCCTGAACTATGAATATGACATTACGGAACTTGAAAAGCAATGGATGGAAGGCATTGACTATTTGCGCGGATTCCATCTGGTTGACAGTGAACATGAAGTGAACGGACTGTTGAAGGCTGGAAAGAGCATCCTTTGTGAAGGCGCTCAGGGTACAATGCTGGATGTTGACTTCGGTTCGTATCCGTTCGTTACTTCTTCGAATACAATTTGTGCCGGAGCCTGTACGGGACTGGGGCTCGGACCGAACAGAATCGGTGAGGTTTATGGTATCATGAAGGCTTATTGCACTCGTGTCGGATCCGGACCGTTTCCTACGGAGTTGTTTGACGAAACAGGAAAGACTATTCGTGACCTGGGACATGAATACGGTGCGGTAACCGGCCGTGAACGGCGTTGCGGATGGATTGACCTGGTGGCTTTGCGCTATGCGATAATGATTAACGGCGTGACCAAGCTGATTTTGATGAAGAGTGATGTTCTTGATGGCTTTGATACTGTCAAGGCATGTGTAGCCTATCGGGTAAACGGCGAGGAAATCGACTATTTCCCTTATGATATCAGCGAAGGAGTGGAGCCGGTTTATGCGGAATTCCCCGGTTGGAAGACGGATATGACAAAGATGACCAGTGAAGATGAGTTCCCCGAAGAATTCAATGCTTATATCACATTCCTTGAAGAACAGTTGGAAACTCCAATTAAAATAGTTTCTGTCGGACCGGACAGAGAGCAGACTATCGAACGTTATATAGACTGATGGTTTTCGAATCAGGAGTAAAAGGTGGCAGAATAGAACGCATCGCCTTTTGCTCCTGATTTGTAATGTGATAACTGGAAATAAACAGAGCGTTTATTCAATGGCAGGATTGCATGTCCGACATCTCGGGAGAGGATACTTGTTCCTTATATTTAATAGACTCATGGTGCTTTTGTGTAAGCGCTGGTATGTTTGTTATAAGTACTGTTGTGCTGAAAGAATAATCGTGTAAATTCATCTTTTTCTTTATTCTCTTTTTTTGAAATATAACTTGATAACCTTCGTATCGTTTATCCGTTACGCTGAAGTTGCCGGCTCGTTGGGGTTGCTTGTGCTGTCGGTGTCTTTTATCCAGATTGTGCGTGACGTTTTTTCTGTTGCTTCTGTAAGTATTTTTTGTTTCCTGAATGTTATGTAATATAATGCAGGAGAAAACACATGTCTATCTTGCATAACTAGTACAATAGGCTGAATGGGAAAATGGAAAATGAGTTTGAAGAAAAATACAGAACTTTATTCCGACGCTATTATGCCGGACTGTCATTCTATGCTGCGCGTCTTGTTGGGGAAGACGATGCGGAAGATATAGTACAGGACGTGTTTTTGGAAATATGGAAGCGTAAGGATACCGTTGAACTCGGCGGTCAGATTCAGTCTTTTCTTTACCGTTCTGTTTATACTCGTGCCATTAATGTGCTCAATCATAAGGCTGTCGTAGAGAATTATACGGCTGAAGAAGCTGAACTGATGAAAAAAAAGCTCGAATATTATCAGCCGGATCAGTCTGAAGTGATCAGGCGTATCGAAAATCGTGAGCTTCGTCAGGAAATTTTTCAGGCAATCAACGGTTTGCCTGAAAAATGCAGGGAGGTGTTCAAGTTGAGTTATCTTTATGATATGAAGAATAAGGATATTGCGGATACGCTGAGTATTTCCTTGCGCACGGTAGAAGCACATATGTATAAGGCACTTAAAATCTTGCGCGAACGCCTTTCGCATCTGCACGGATATTTACTTCTCCTCGTTTTCTTTTCGAATATTTTTAGCCGGTAAGATTTCGGTGTCTGTAAGGTTCTGATGTCTGTATTTTTAAACGATAGGGTCTAAGACAAATAAGGGAATTTCCCAAAAAAGTTCATCTCAGAAGTAAGTGTTTTTCCCGTCTTCTATGTTATAATAGTGTTATCCTAAACGGAATAACTCGTAAAAATAATAAATTAAACGTAATGTGTAACCTTAAAAAGTTCAGTATGAGAAGCAAAAACTCGTGCAATCGCTCGTTGATTCGAGCAATGGTGGTTGCGGCTATGCTCACTGTTCCGACGCAGTTCGTATCGGCACAACTGAATCTTGCTTTGTCGAACTCTACGGTGGGGACGATGATCAAGCAAATTCAATCTCAATCAAAGTATCGTTTTTTTTACGATGATGAAGTGGAGTCGGTTCCTGTTGAGGCTGTGAATGTGAAGGATGCGTCCATCAATGAAGTGCTGGAGAAAGCTCTGGCCGGAAAAGACATTTCATATCGTATAGATGAAAATGTCGTTTATTTGTCAAAGCGGGAAAGTGAATCTTCATCTGTCAAGCAAGAAGGGAAAAAGACCAAACAAGTATCAGGAAGGATTGTGGATGCTAATGGCGAGCCGCTGGTCGGTGTGTCGGTGCTGGAGAAAGGAACGACAAACGGAACTATCACCGATTTTGACGGAAACTATACGCTGACTGTTCCTGAGAACGCAACGCTTCAATTTTCCTACATTGGCTATAAATCAACTGAAATGCCCGTATCTGGCCAGGCTTCCATTAATCTGACAATGCGGGAGGATTCTGAGATTCTGGATGAAGTTGTCGTTACTGCATTAGGTATCAAACGTGCGGAGAAGGCGCTTTCTTATAATGTGCAGGAAGTGAAGTCGGACGCAATCACTACGAATAAGGATGTGAATTTTGTCAATGCCTTGAGCGGTAAGGTGGCTGGTGTAAATATCAACGCCTCATCTTCCGGCGTGGGCGGTATCTCAAAAGTTGTGATGCGTGGTACAAAATCAATCATGCAGTCGTCTAACGCACTGTATGTGATTGACGGTGTGCCGATGTTTACCGGACGTTCAAGCGAAGGAGGCGGAACGGAATTCGATTCAAAAGGTAGTTCTGAACCGATTGCGGACATCAATCCGGAAGATATCGAGTCAATGTCTGTGCTGACAGGTGCGGCGGCTGCGGCTCTTTATGGTTCGGATGCAGCCAACGGTGCCATTGTCATCACTACAAAGAAAGGTAAGGAAGGAAAACTGAGCATTACGGTAAGCAGCAATACTGAGTTCTCCACTCCGTTTGTGATGCCTGAATTTCAAAACAGATATGGAACGGGTACCGGAGGCGCGTATTCTATTTCCGGCGACCGCAGTTGGGGAGCTCGTCTGACAGCGGACAGTTATTACGGCTATGATCCGAAAAACGATTATTTTCAAACAGGTATAATCGGTACGGAAAGTGTTTCTCTATCTACCGGTACGGAAAAGAACCAGACATACGCTTCGGCTGCAGCTGTCAATTCAAAAGGTATCGTGCCCAACAATAAGTATAACCGCTATAACTTTACGGTGCGAAATACTACATCGTTCCTTAACGATAAGATGAAACTGGATATCGGCGCCAGCTATGTTTTGCAGAACGACCGGAACATGACAAATCAAGGTGTATACAATAACCCGATTGTGGGTGCTTATATTTTCCCGCGCGGAAACGACTGGGAAGATATCCGAATGTATGAGCGGTATGACCCCGCACGCAAAATTTACACGCAATATTGGCCGGTTGGCGACGCGGGAATGACAATGCAGAATCCGTATTGGATCAATTACCGCAACTTGCGCGAAAACAAGAAGGACCGTTATATGCTGAATGCCGGATTGAGCTATGAGATTCTGGACTGGCTGAGTGTTTCGGGGCGTGTGCGTCTGGATAACTCGACCAACGACTATACAGAGAAATTTTATGCTTCAACCAACGACCAGCTGACCGAGGGTTCCAGCAGAGGACTTTATAGCATCACACGGACGCAGGACAAACAGCTTTATGCCGACTTTCTGGTGAACATCAATAAAACGTTCGGAACAGACTGGTCACTTTCTGCAAATATAGGTGCTTCTATTTCTGATGTTCGTGAGGATGCAGTTCAGGTGCGCGGTCCTATTGCCGACGGTACCGACAAATTCTCCGGAGAGCCTGTCGGATTGACCAACTGGTTCAATATCCAGAACTTGAGCAGTACCAGCACGCGCTTGCAGACCGGTTACCGTGAACAGACACAGTCTATTTTTGCTTCTGCCGAAATCGGCTATAAGAGCACTTACTATCTGACATTGACCGGACGCAATGACTGGCCTTCACAGCTTGCCGGTCCGAAATCAACAAGCAAGTCGTTCTTCTATCCTTCAGTGGGAGCCTCTGTGCTTTTGTCTGAACTGATGCCGAATTTGAATAAGGACTATTTGTCTTATCTGAAAATCCGCGGTTCATGGGCATCGGTAGGTACTCCTTTCCAGCGTTATCTTGCCAACCCGCGTTACGAATGGAACGGCAACCAGTGGAGCATTACTACCCAATATCCGATGTACAATTTGAAACCGGAGCGTACCGAATCGTTTGAAGTTGGTTTGACCATGCGTTTCCTGAAGAATTTCGATCTGGATGTTACTTATTATAATGCAAAGACCAAGAACCAGACATTCAATCCGAGATTGTCTGTCAGCGGTTATTCTGCCATCTATATTCAGACCGGTGCTGTGCGCAACCAGGGTGTCGAACTGTCTTTGAACTACCAGAATACATGGAACAAGTTTACATGGGATACAGGCTTCACTTATTCAATGAACCGCAACAAGATCCTTACATTGGCAGACAATGCCGTCAACCCGGCTACCGGTGAAATATTCTCTGTAGACCAGCTGGATATGGGAGGATTGGGAGAAGCCCGTTTCCTGCTTCGTGAAGGAGGCACGATGGGCGACCTTTATTCGCAGATCGATTTGGCCCGTGACGATCAGGGAAGGATTTATGTTGACCAGAACGGCAATGTGGCGACACAGACTATCAGCGATCCTAAAAACTATATCAAACTGGGAAGCGTGCTGCCTAAAGGCAATCTTGCATGGAGAAACAATTTCAGTTGGAACAACTTCAACCTGGGATTCATGATTTCTGCCCGTTTGGGTGGTGTCGTATTCTCACGTACACAGGCTATTCTTGATTATTATGGCGTTTCGGAGGCTACTGCCGCCGCACGTGACTTGGGTTATGTCGGCATCAACGACGGAGGCCGGATAGCTCCTGAAAATTGGTATAATGTGGTGGCTGCAGGTACTGCTGTCCCGCAATACTATACTTATTCGGCTACCAATGTCCGCTTGCAGGAAGTTTCGTTCGGGTATACATTCCCTAGAAAGATGCTTCGTGATATTTGTGACATCCGCATCTCACTGGTTGGACGCAATCTTTGGATGATTTACAACAAAGCTCCGTTCGATCCGGAAGCTGTGGCTTCTACCGATAATTTCTATCAAGGTATCGACTATTTCATGATGCCTGCATTGCGCAACATAGGTGTAAATGTTAGTTTTAAATTTTAATAAGTAGATAGGTATGAAAAGATATATTTTTAATACATTGATGTGCGGTGCTTTGGCTTTGGGAAGTTTTTCTTGTACTGACAAATACATCGACATCAACTCCGATCCTTATCAGCCGGGTGACTTGAATCCGGATGACTATGCGCTTGGGTCCGCTATGAGTAATTTGGCCGGGACAGTGATATCGGATGATAATAATACGGCGCAGTTTACCGACTGTTTGCTGGGAGGTACTTGTGGCGGATATTTTGCTGACTCCGGAGCCTGGCCTTCATCAATTGGAAACTTCAATGCAACGAATGACTGGACTCGTGTGTTTTTGATAAGCGACCGGATTATCCCGCAATTGTATCCGAATCTCAACACCGTGAAACTCGTTTCCCAGACAACGGAGAATCCTGTTCCGTATGCGATAGCTATGGTGATCAAGGTCGCTGCAATGAGCCGTGTTACAGATGCGTATGGAGCGATTCCTTATTCTCAGATTGGAGAAGAAGGAAAGATTACAGTGCCTTATGATTCGCAGGAAAAGGTGTATGATACGTTTTTCAACGAATTGGACAGCGCAATCGTTACGCTGACCGAAAATAAGGATGCTGCTTTGGTTCCGAGTGCAGACTTTGTATATAGCGGAAACGTTCAGCAGTGGATTAAGTTTGCTAACTCGTTGAAGCTGCGTCTGGCGATGCGTATTTCTTATGCGAACCCGACCAAGGCCAAGGAAATGGCGGAAAGCGCAGTCAAACACGAATTTGGAGTGATTGAAGAGAACGAAGACAATGCTGCATGGCATTATTTTGGAACTATTACCAATTCTTTGTTTACTGTTATTAACTATAACGGTGATGAAAGCCGGCCTTCGGCAGATATCGTCTGCTATATGAACGGTTACAAGGATAACCGTCGTGCCAGCTATTTTAAGAATGAAGACGGTGCCTGGAACCAGAACACGTTTGTGGGGCTTCGCCGCAGCATAGACCGTGGTTCGTCTGCAAGCCAATATTTCTCAAAATATTCGGCAATAAACATCTCTGCCGGAGATCCGGTTCAGTGGATGAATGCAGCAGAAGTTGCTTTCCTTCGTGCAGAAGGTGTGGCGGTGTTCGGCTTTGATCTGGGTGGAACTGCACAGAGCTTCTACGAGCAGGGTGTACGTCTGTCATTTGAGCAGTGGGGAGCTACCGGTGCTGACGAATATTTGGCTGATGACACGAGCGTGCCTGAAACTTATACAGATCCAGCCGGAGCTAATTCATATTCCAGCACAATCAGCGACATCACAATCAAATGGGATGAAAGCGCTACCGTTGAAGAAAAGCAGGAACGCATCATTACGCAGAAGTGGATTGCCAACTGGATGCTGGGCAATGAGGCGTGGGCAGATTATCGCCGCACGGGATATCCTCATCTGATACCTGCTACAGCTACAGGAAACAAGAGTGGAGGCGTGGTTGACAGCAACCGCGGAGTGCGCCGGATGCCTTATCCTACAGAAGAAAACACCAATAATCAGGAAAACGTTCAATATGCACGTGACAATTACCTGAATGGTCCGGACAATATGGCTACTGATGTATGGTGGGCTTGCAAAAAGTAAACTTGAACCTTTAAAATTTGAAGATTATGAACAACTATAAAAAACTGATCAAAAGCTTTGCGCTGGCTGCGTTCGTTGTTCCGGTTGTATCGTCATGTTCAGACTGGACAGATGTGGAGAGCTTGGACTATAACTACACTCTTCCGTCGGAACAGGATCCGGAAGCTTATAACGCATACTTGAACTTGCTGAGGGAGTATAAGCAGAATCCCCACAAGATATTGATAGCGAAGTTTGACAATAGCGGGTATACTGTAGGAGGACAGGGCGACCGTATTTCTGCGCTTCCCGACAGCACGGACTTTGTTGTCTTGCAGGCGGCAGACAGCCTGAACCCGGTTACAGAGCAGGAAATGGCTGAAATACGCGAGCAGAAGGGCACCCGCACTTTGTATGCAATCAGCTATACTGATGTAGAAGCTGCTCTTCAGGCTATTCTGGACAGAGAAGAAGCTGAGAACGACGCTTCTCAAGAGGAGTCAGAAAGTCAGGCTGAAGAAGGAGGTGAGGCAGAACAGCCGGCAGAGCCGGAAGCCGACCGCTTTACGGAAGTGTGCAATCAGTATGTAGACAGCCTGTTGGCTTTGTATGACAAGTACGGATACGATGGCATTCAGGTAGTTTATTCAAATCCTGCATCACCGGTAGGTATGCCTGAAGCAGAGAAAGCACAGCTGCAGGCACGTCAGGCAACATTCTTTGGAAAAATCAAGACGTGGGCGGAAAGCCATCAGGATGCTGTATTCATATTTGAGGGATACACGTCCAATATAATGGACGCTTCCATTTTCAGTTATGCGGATTATATTGTTATCCCGATGCTTGACGCTGTTTCTTCGGATGATGTGATATGGAATGCCGAAATGCAGTTGACCGAAGGTGTGCCTGCCGACCGTATCGTTTTCGGAGTGACAATACCTGATCTTGCTGATGAAAAGGCAACGGACGGCTATTTCAACGGGACAAATGAGGATGGAACTAAGGTTTATGCAGTGATAGGTGCTGCTTATGCAGTGATATCTTCACAAGGTACTTTTGAAAAGGCCGGTCTTTGCGTAGACAATGTAAGGGATGATTACTTCCAGCGCGAATATACTTACGGGCATATTCGTCAGGCGTTGCAAATCATGAATTAGTCAAATTCTAACGGATAAAGAACTATGAAACTGAAAAAACTGAATATAATTGCTCTCGCTTTTGCATCAATTGCCGTTTGCGGATGTAAGACAAACGACGAATTGAATGAGCATCATTTCGACAACAAGCTCTTCGTGGATATGGAGAACCCTGTGAATGACTTTGTTTTCAAAGGGTCAGGAGCTCCGGAATCTGCTTCACAGGATTTGTATTTGGCTACAGCTCTTGAAGCGGGCACAACCATAAAAGGAACGTTTGCCGCATCTCCATCAAAGGTTGACGTGTACAACTCGCTTTATGGGGAAAAGGCTCTTGCCTTGCCAGAGGATAAGTGTGTGATTGAATCACCAGTGGCTACCATTGATATAGGTGCAACAAAATCAAATCCTGTAACTGTATCTTTTGTGAATTTGGAAACATTGAATCGGGATTCTACTTATGTAATGCCGGTAGAAGTGGTGGATGTAACAGGAGTAGATGTCTTGGATTCAAAGAAAGTTACCTATTTTGTCTTTAAGGGGGCTTCTTTGATTAATGTTGTGGCAGATATTTCACAGAACTATTTCCCGGTAAATTGGAAAAGTACTGATTTAATACGGAATTTGAAATCAGTAACAATCGAAGCATTGGTTCGAGTACGTGATTTTGGAACAGTGAATGGCCTGAAGGGTGAAGCCATGAGTACCATTTTTGGAATTGAGGGTTCTTTCTTGGTTCGTATCGGTGACAGTGGATTTCCTCAAAATCAGGTACAGCTGGTAAATCCGAATGGAAATTTCCCCGAAGGAAATTCAGCATTAGGGCTTCCGACAAATGAATGGGTACATATAGCTGTTGTTTGGGATGCAAATACGGGTGATCGTATTATCTATACAAATGGAGAAGAGGTTGCTCATGATACAAAAGCTAGCGGCAGTGTTAGTTTGTGGGGTGGAAACGGCTGTTATGTTGGTTATGCTTGGAATGATCAGCGCTGGCTGGAAGGTGAGATCTCTGAACTTCGTGTATGGAGCGTGCAGCGTACGCAGGAAGAAATCGCTTCTCATTTCTATGAAGTGGATCCTGCAAGTCCGGGATTGATTGCTTATTGGAAATTTAATGAAGGTGCAGGAAAAGTAGTTAAGGACAATACTGCAAATGGTAATGACATTACTGCCATGAAAGATATTACTTGGACTAAAGTTTCATTGCCTGAAAGCGGAAAATAATTGTTTAAACGGATAAAATCTGAATTATGAATATACTACATGTTTTCAAACAAAGTCTGAAGGCCTTGCCATTGGCTATGTTGACTTTAATGACGGTGACTTCGTGTGAAGAAGATGCTATCGTAAGATCAGATAGTACTTCACCGTATGCAGACGTGATACAGCTGAAAGGAAAGTTGATTGACGGAACTACTTTGAAAAATAATTCTGTGGTGGAAATGCGCGGTGATGAATATTCTACTGATATTACATTTAGTCTGTCAACGCTTCCAAAGAAAGGCGTAGATATTAAGGTTGCGGTAGATGAGGCTTATGCCCAAACTTATAATGCAGCACATGGAACTGACTTTGAACTGTTTCCGTCTGCAAATGTAAGTTTTGAGAATGACGGTGCTTATCTGATTGCGCCGGATGAACAAACATACCCGAATATTGGTGTAACGTTGAAAGCTTTCGATGGAATGGTAGAAGATAAAACTTATATTGTTCCGTTGACTGTTACAACAACGACTGAGGGGGTAACATTGACCGAAGATGCTCAGCACATGGTACTTCTGGTGAAGGATTATCGTAACATGCCTAATACCTTTAAGGGGGAGGGCGCTGTGACGAATGTTCTCTATTTTGAGGTGAACGACGTTAATCCGCTTAATGCGCTTGAGTTTGTGACGGAAAGCGGAAAGTACTTTTTTGATCATATTGTGCTGTTTGCAGCCAATATTAATTGGGATGCAGAAAAGAAGCGGGTTTATGTCTACAATAACCCGAATGTACAGTTCCTGTTAGACCATAATGAAGAATATCTGCAGCCGCTTCGTAAAGCCGGAATGAAAGTGATAATCAGTATTCTTGGCAATCACGACATCGCTGGAGTAGCTCAATTGTCGGATATGGGGGCTCGTGAATTTGCCCGTGAACTGGCTGCTTATTGTGACGCTTACAATTTGGACGGTGTGGCTTTTGATGATGAATATTCAAATTCTCCGGATTTATCTAATCCGTGGCTCGCAAAAAGGTCTGCTTATGCGGGTTCCCGTTTGATGTATGAGTGTAAAATGGCAATGCCTGACAAAATTGTGTCCTTGTATAATCTAGGGTCAATGTATTCAAGTTCTCTTGAAGTTATTGATGGCATTACTCCTGGAGAATATTGCGACTATGCAGTTGCTGATTATGGCGGATCTGCAAGTCCTGGTATTGGAATGACATTAAAGCAGTGCGGAGGTATGTCTATCGAACTGAATCTCGGACGGGGCGATAGCAGTGAATCAACGGCGCGCTGGAAGAAAGAAGAAGGATATGGATATTATATGTTCTTCGCATTGAACCCAAGTAAATACGGATCTCAGATATACCGTTGTCAAAATGTTTGTAAAGGCTTGTATGATGAAGAACTTCTTCATCCGGATTATAAATATGATAAAAACAGTACTGAGCGTAAGCCGTTATATTGATAAGTCTGATGTTTTATGATAAAGCAACAAAAAATGAAATCGCTTAAATATTATTTAATGATAATGTCGGCAACTCTAGGTTTCTGGAGTTGCTCCGATGATAATGATCCTGCCGTGGATAATGGAAGCAATGTCGCTATTTCATTGTCTTCTGATACCATTCAAGTGGCAAAAGAGGGAGGTTCTGTTGCCGTAACAGTAACGAGTGATGGAGATTGGAGGCTGGCAGGAACATGCGAATGGGCGCATCCTTCAGCTACGGAAGGAAAAAGTGGAGAAGAAGTGACTTTTACGGTGGATGAAAATACAACGGGAGAGAAGCTTAGTGCCACATTTAAGTTCTTTACCGGTTCAACTGTTGTTCCGTTGTTAATCGAATCTAGTCCGGACTATACACTTTCTCTGCTCAGTGAAGATTTAATAGAGATTGCTGAGGAAGGTGGAAAGGCTACTGTTAATGTGCAGACTAATATAGCTGATCTTTCTATTGTGAGCTCTGAGGGATGGGTTGTCTTAGCCAGACAGAACGACTTTAAAGGTGAAAGAATCATTCAGCTTACGGTGAATGAGAATGATACATATTTACCGCGTTCTTCTTCCGTTACGATATCAAGTCCGCTTACAGAGGAGGTGTTGAATATAACGATCAATCAATCTCCTACAGAGAAGTTTGAAGTTACTCAAGAGAATATGGAAAACAATACAATTGTTTATGATGATTATTCTGCCCGCAGTGTTGAGTTTAAAGTCTTGACAAACTTGGAGTTCACGGCAGAAGTGGCTGAGGGGAATGATTGGATTGAAGGTCCGCAAATATCAGAACCTGTGGTTGGTGATGATGGATTGTCTGCTTATACTGTCACGTATGATTTATCAGCTGCACAGCAATTGCGTGCAGGTACAATTAATTTTGTAGCCAATGAATTTGAATATGCTATTTCTATTGTGCAGAAAAGTTCTTCTGACAAACTGATTGATATTCCTGATGCTGCTTTGGCTTCTGCATTGGAAGATAATGGATGGATTGTTAAATTCGGTAATCAGTATAGTATACTTGAAGATGGCTTGAATGCTACGGCTCTTGAATATGATGATTATTATAATCGAATAACGGATTTGACGGGAATAGAAAACTTCCCTAATCTTGAAAAGGTTAGTATTAGTGTCAGCGGTTCTTTGAAAAAGATCGATATTTCCGGTTTGCATAAAGTTAAAGAATTAGGATTGCATTATGGTACGAATCTCAGCCTCTTTAATTTAGGAGATAATCCTATTACAACATTTAGTTTGTCAAGTGTCATAAGTTATGGATATACTTTTGCTGAATCTCTTACGTTTATTAGTGAGAAGATGGAAGAATTAGATTTGTATTTGTATTCTTCTCCATTCTTTTCATATACGAAAGTTATTGACGTTTCAGAATGTCCTTCGCTAAAAAAACTGAATGCTGTGGGTTGTAGTAATGCATTGGAAAAAATAATATTGAAACAAGGCCAAGAAATACCAGAATTGTTAAAAGATGACAGTGTAACCATCGAATACAAATAACCGTTTCTTTTCTCCATAGTATAATTTGAGTGGCTCTCTCCGTTGCGGGATTATCCGTTGGCGGAGAGAGCTTTTCTGTGTCAGTATGGCTTTTTCCTGACTTCGTCACTCAAAAAACACAAATTTCATAACTGTCTGGCAAACATAGTTTTGTATCTTTGTGTCACCTGATTTAGGGTGACACGAAAGGTATTTTAACTATGTTTATTCGTAAAAAGAAGTATCCATCCGGCAACATCGGAATTATTATTGTTGAGAAAATAGGTGGCAAGATGAAGGAACTTGCCACAATAGGTGTCGCATATAGTGAAAATGAGGTAGAAAGTCTTGTCAGCCAAGCAAAAGAATGGATTTCTAAAGAAGAATCTCGACGACAACCACAACTGGACCTGTATGGTGAGGAGCGTGAGGCGTGCGACCGAGAGCGAGAAGAAGTCCGTCGGGTACTATCTCAGGTAAGCAATATCCTTCTCAACGGCTGCGACTTGATTTTGGATCGTACGTTTGATAGGATTGGCTTCAACCGTATTGACGATGAAGTGTTCCGCAAACTTGTAAAAGCCCGCCTTGCTTGTCCCTCTAGTAAGTCAGCAACGGTGGAATACTTGAAGAACCATTTTGACGAGGACGTAGGCCTCTCCAAAATCTATCGTTATCTTGACAAACTTAGCAATCATCAGCATGAGATTGTTCAGGACATCAGCGTACGTCATACAGCCCAACTGTTTGGTGGCAATATCGGCGTGTTATTCTATGATGTTACTACGCTTTACTTTGAAGCGGATTATGAGGACGAATTACGCAAGACGGGCTTCTCGAAAGAAGGACGTCACAGCAATCCTCAAATCATATTGGGACTGCTTGTAAGTTTAGGTGGCTACCCGCTTGCCTATTGCATCCATGAAGGCAACAAATATGAAGGGCACACAATGCTGCCGATGATAAACGAGTTTGTAAGCAAATACGGTTTAGAAAACTTTGTGGTTGTGGCTGATTCGGGCCTGATGAACAATGCCAACATTGCGGAACTTGAGACGCACGGCTACAAGTATATAATAGGTGCGAAGATAAAGAATGAAAGTACAGAGATAAAGGAGTGGATATTGAACCAACCTAAGCAAGACAAAAATATGATTGAATATGATAAAGGGGGCGGACGTCGGCTTTTGGTAGGCTATACAGATGATCGGGCGAAGAAAGGCGCCTATAACCGAGAAAAAGGCATACGCAGGTTGGAAAAAGCTTATAAGCATGGTACTCTCACGAAGGGTAACATCAACAAAAGAGGTTACAATAAGTTTTTATCTATGGAGGGTGACGTGAAAGTTACCATCAACTATGACCGCATAACTGACGACTCCCGTTGGGATGGGCTCAAAGGGTATCTCACCAACACAGATATACGGAAACAAGATGTATACACAGCATATCATAACCTTTGGCACGTAGAACGGGCATTCCGCATTGCGAAATCAAAGATAGAGATACGTCCTATGTTCCATTTTACACGCAAACGCATAGAAGCCCATATATGCATCTGTTTTGTGGCTTTGAAAGTTTACAAGGAATTGGAGCGTATGTTGAAAGTCACAGAGATTAATATGAGTGTAGATAAGGTGCTTGCATTGGCAAAGACTATCACGACAGTACAAATTAAGCTGCCTCTGAACAAGGACGTTTACACACAGACTATGCTGATGGCAAGGCATCAGAAAATTGCTAAACTCTTTGATGAAAATTTTTGGGTGACACGATGACGAAGTCAGGACAGTGTAACCATCGAATACAAATAACCGTTTCTTTTCTCCATAGTATAATTTGAGTGGCTCTCTCCGTTGCGGGATTATCCGTTGGCGGAGAGAGCTTTTCTGTGTCAGTATGGCTTTTTTATCTTTTGGGGCATTGCATTCCGGAGAGCAATTTCAGGCAGTATAAATTTTGGAATGCCGCAATAAAATCTTTATCTTTAGGCTGGAGATATAAATCCTTAGACTGGAGATGTATATCTTTAGCCTGAAGACGCATATCTTTACATTGGAGATTGAGGATGTTTGGTGGCGTTGCAGAAAAATAATCTTGCCGGAACATTCCGGTAAAACTGTTAAATATACGGGAGCATATAAGTGTTTCTCGCTTTCAGTCTGTTTTTTATATAAACCTAAAAAACACATTCAATGAAGAAATTCCCGATTTCTTTGATATTATTTATGGCGGGTCTGACCGTTGCCGGCTGTAGCCGCCTTTCGGAAGAAACAGAAGAGAGTTATGCGAAGTTGGTCAATCCGTTTATTGGAACCGACTTTACCGGGAACACCTATCCGGGGGCTCAGGTGCCTTTCGGCATGGTCCAGTTGAGTCCGGACAACGGACTGCCCGGCTGGGACCGTATTGCCGGCTACTTTTATCCGGACAGCACGATTGCCGGATTCAGTCATACGCACCTTTCAGGAACGGGAGCCGGTGATTTGTACGACATCTCTTTCATGCCCGTCACCTTGCCCTGTCGTGAAGCAGAAGCTCCATTGGGCATCCACTCGAAATTTTCACACGAAAACGAGCAGGCATGGGCGGGATATTACCAGGTGAAACTGGATGACTACGGCATTAACGTAGAGCTGACGGCAACCCCCCGCTGCGGCGTCCAGCGGTATACTTTTCCGGAAGCACAGTCGGCTGTCTTCCTAAATCTGGCCAAGGCGATGAACTGGGATGCCACGCAAGATTCGCATATAGAAATCATCGATTCGGTCACTGTGGCCGGCTATCGTTTTTCCGACGGATGGGCACGTAACCAGAAAGTGTATTTCTGCACTCGTTTTTCCCGTCCGTTTGCCGGTGTGGAACTTGATACGGCAGCTATAGAGAAAGACGGGAAAAGGATAGGGACAGCGACGGTTGCGCGCTTTGATTATCCCACGCGCGAAGGAGAACAGCTTACGCTTGTGACGGCTCTTTCCGGAGTGAGTATGGAAGGAGCATTGGGCAATCTTCGGGCAGAGGGATCAGGGAATGATTTCGATGATTACCTGGCAGACGCTGAAGCCGCATGGAACAGCGCGCTTGCGAAAGTCAGGGTGAAGACCGACGTTCGCGATGAGAAGGCGGTTTTTTATACAGCCTTGTATCATAGTATGCTTGCCCCTACGATATACAGCGACGTAGACGGCAAGTACTATGGACCCGACGGAAAGGTACATCAGACCGACGGATGGGTGAATTACAGCACCTTTTCGCTGTGGGATACTTATCGGGCAGCCCATCCGCTTTTCACGCTGACACAGCCCGAGCGTGTTAATGATATGGTCAAATCGCTGCTTGCCTTTTATGACCAGAACGGCCGTCTGCCGGTGTGGAACTTTTATGGATGCGAAACGGACATGATGATAGGCTATCACGCTGTGCCTGTCATAGCGGATGCCTACCTGAAAGGTATCGGTGACTTTGATCCGGAAAAGGCTCTCGAAGCCTGCGTCGCGACAGCCAATCTGGACAGCTACAGAGATATCGGCGTGTATAAGGAAAAAGGATATATTCCCTATGATCTTCATGATCCTTCGGAGGGAGATAACTGGTCATTGTCGAAAACGTTGGAATATGCCTTTGACGATTACTGCATAGCGGAAATGGCCAGCAAAATGGGACAGAAAGACATTGCCGAAGCGTTTTATGCGCGTTCGAAAAACTACAGAAACGTTTACAATCCCGCTACATCCTTCATGCAGCCGCGTGACAAGGAAGGAAACTTCATTGAGGATTTCAATGCCGAAGACTATACTCCGCATATATGTGAGAGCAACGGATGGCAATATTTCTGGTCGGTGCAGCATGATGTCGAAGGGCTGATGGCATTGACAGGCGGGAAAGAACGGTTTGTCCAGAAGCTGGACAGTATGTTCACATTTCATCCGACGGATGCGGACAAACTGCCTATCTTCAGTACGGGAATGATCGGCCAGTATGCTCACGGCAACGAGCCGGGACATCATGTGGCCTATTTGTACAATGCGGCAGGACAGCCTTGGAAGGCACAGAAGTATTTGTCGCAGATTATGCGCACGTTGTATACGAATACTCCTGACGGCTTGTGCGGCAATGAAGACTGCGGGCAGATGTCTGCATGGTATGTGTTCAGTTCAATGGGCTTCTATCCGGTGAATCCGGTATCAGGAGAATATGAAATAGGATGTCCGCTCTTTCCGGAGGTTTCCTTGCAGCTCGGCGGAGGCAAGTCGTTTGTTGTCCGCGCTCATGGAGCCGGCGGTGCGAACTGTTATATCCAGTCGGTCAAACTTGACGGCAAACCGTATACAAAGAGCTACATAACCCATCAGCAGATTATGGAGGGCGGAGTGTTGGAAATCGAGATGGGAAGTTCGCCGGGACAAGTCTGGTGGTAGCGGACATATCCGGTTGAATGACAGAATAATGTTTTTTAACATGTTTGCTGTAAGTGTTTTGTAATCAGAATCTGTTTTCTTTGTGAAACAGACAGGGCACGTTTGAGCTCGGATATTTCGTCGAAGGATAATGGATATATATAATAGGTAGAAGTCTTGAGGTAAAATGAAAAATGTTGATTATGAAATGATCATTCGTTATTTTAACGGGAAATGCAGGGACGATGAACGTCGGATGATTGTCCGATGGGCAAATGAATCGGACGAGCATGCCCGCCAACTCTTTGAGTGGGAGGAAATGTATTTCCTCGGGAAGCGTGCGGATGGTTTGGAGAGGGAGCGGATTGAGCGGGCTGAAGAGCGCCTTTTTGAACGGATCGGGCAGGACAGAAAAGAACGCAAGGTGTTTGTCCTTCCCAAATGGACGAGATATGCGGCTGCTGTCGTGCTGATTCTGTCGTTGTCCGGACTGGCGGTCTGGTATTTTGACGATACGTATCAGGGCAAATGGCAGACGGTCGCCACGGCAGACGGTGAGGTGATTGAAGTGGTGTTGCCGGATAGCAGCCATGTGTGGCTGAATGAAAACTCGGTGCTGGAATACCCGGAGCAGTTCACGGACGAATGCCGTAGGCTTAAACTGTGTGGAGAGGCTTACTTTGAAGTGACGAAAGACAGGCACAAGCCCTTTATCGTTTCGGGCGAGTCGATGGACATACAGGTGCTGGGTACTAAGTTTAATTTCAAGAATGCTCCCGGATGCCGGATTGTGGAAGCCTCGCTGCTCGAAGGTGAAATACGGGCAGAGGGAAAACACGATGAGGGTGCCATTACGCTTTCGCCGGGGCAGAAAGTTGAACTGAACAAGGGTACCGGACAGATGAAAGTGCTTGAAACGGATGCGATGCTTGATGCTGTGTGGCACAGCGATATGGTGCGTCTGGTCAATGCGGATATCGTAAAGATTGCCGGACTGCTCGAAGAAATATATGACGTGAAGATTATTCTGTCGCCTGATATGGAAAAGATTTCTACCTATTCCGGCGAGCTGAAGAAGAAAAGCACGGTCACCGGAATGCTGGAGCTGTTGAGGCATACGCTTCACATCAAATACAAAGAGCGTAACAATGTGATTTTTATTTCGTCAGAATAGACATTAATCTAAAAACAGGAATATTATGAAAAATGCAGTTGCGGTTGTTGTTTTGGGAATTTGCGGAAGTGTCTTTTGCGCAACTTCCTGTTCGGACAAACAGACAGAAAAAGACTATACCGTATATGTAAATCCTTTTATCGGCACGGGCGGACATGGGCACACTTTTCCCGGTCCGGTCACTCCGCATGGTATGATCCAGCCCGGTCCGGACACACGGATCGACGGATGGGATGCCTGCTCGGGATATTATTATGAAGATTCCACTATTAACGGCTTTTCGCATACGCATGTCAGCGGTACTGGCTGTGCCGACTATGGTGACTTTCTGCTGATGCCTACTGTGGGAGAACAGCAGTATGACCCGCAGGATTACAGCTCGCAGACCTTGCCTTACGCATCTGCCTTTTCGCATGAAAATGAAGTGGCTGTGCCGGGATATTATTCGGTGTTTCTCGACCGCTATCAGGTGAAAGCGGAACTTGCGGCAACTCCGAGGGCCGCCATTCACCGGTATACTTTCCCTGAATCAGACAAATCGGGCTTTATTCTTGATCTCGACTATTCTATCCAGCATCAGACAAACCTCGACATGCAGGTGGAGGTGGTGAGCGATACGGAAATCAGAGGGCACAAGCTTACCGAATACTGGGCATTTGATCAGCAGCTCAGTTTCTATGCCAAATTCTCGAAGCCTTTTACTTATACAATTGTCCGGGATACGCTGGCCGACCCGAAAGGAAAGATGCAGCCGCGCTGCAAGGTTCTGTTGAACTTCAAGACAGAGAAAGACGAGCAGGTGCTTGCCAAAGTGGGCATTTCTGCCGTGGATATGGACGGAGCGCAGAAAAACCTGGAAGCGGAGATACCGGACTGGGATTTTGAAAAGGTACGGAGTGACGCGCACGATGCCTGGAATGGCTGTCTGTCGAAAATAGATGTATCGGCAAAGAACGAAACGGACAAGACCATTTTCTATACGGCTATGTATCATGCGGCTGTCAGTCCGAATCTGTTTACGGATGTTGACGGACGGTATCTCGGCATGGACCTGAAAGTGCATCAGGGTGATGCCGGTAAGCCGGTATATACGATATTCTCTCTTTGGGATACATTCCGGGCTTTGCATCCGCTGTATTCGATCATCGATCCTCAGTTGAACAATGAATTTATCAATTCGCTGCTTCTGAAGAACCGTGAAGGCGGAATTTTCCCGATGTGGGATCTGGCTTCCAACTATACCGGTACGATGATCGGATACCATGCCGCTTCTCTCATTGCGGATGCTTATGCAAAGGGAAATGCGGACTTTGATTTGCATGATGCTTATAAGGCTTGCTTGAGAGCGGCTGAATACGATACGACAGGAATCAAATGCCCTGCCGCTGTGCTTCCGCATCTGATGCCTATGGCCAAATATTATAAGAATGCGCTCGGTTATATCCCGTGCGACCTTGAGAATGAATCGGTGGCAAAGGCATTGGAGTATGCTTATGACGATTATTGCATCTCGGTTCTTGCCGAGGCAGCCGGAGATTACCGGAACAGCGAGAAGTACCGCAAGTTTGCCAAGGCCTATACGCTGTATTTCGATCCTTCTACCCGTTTCATGCGCGGGGTAGATTCAAAAGGCAATTGGCGCACTCCTTTTAATCCGAAAGCATCGAATCACCGGAACGACGATTACTGTGAAGGAAATGCATGGCAGTGGTCCTGGTTTGTTCCGCATGATGTGGAAGGGCTGGTTGAACTGATGGGCGGAGAAGATGCCTTTGCCGGAAAGCTGGACTCGCTGTTTACGGCAGACTCTACGATTGAAGGAGAATTGGTTTCTGCCGATATCAGTGGACTGATCGGGCAATATGCGCACGGAAATGAGCCGAGCCATCATGTGATTCATTTGTACAACTACATTAACCGTCCGTGGAAAACGCAGGAACTGGTTGACCGTGTGCTGAAAGAGCAGTACCGGAATGCTCCTGACGGCTTGTCGGGCAATGAAGACTGCGGACAGATGTCTGCATGGTATATCCTTAATTCGATGGGATTCTATCAGGTTTGCCCGGGAAAGCCGGTTTACTCTATCGGGCGCCCGATTTTTGACAAGGCGGAGATTCGCCTGGAGGACGGAAAAGTATTTTCTGTCGTTACGGAGAACAATTCGCCTGAGAATAAATATATTGCATCTGTTCTGTTGAACGGACAGCCTTTAAACGAACCTTTCCTGAACCATCGGGATATTGCTGAGGGCGGAACGCTTGAGATTCGTATGACCGGCCAGCCCACCCGATGGGGAGTCAAACCTGTAAAAGCTGAGTAATTATGAAAAAACATTTGTTGTTGTTTGTGTTTGCCTGCGTCGTTGCATTGGTGCAGGCAAAGGATTATGCGGATTATGTGAATCCGCTTGTCGGAACCCAGTCGACGTTCGATCTGTCGGCGGGAAATACATATCCTGCCATTTCTCGTCCGTGGGGAATGAACTTCTGGACTCCCCAGACCGGTAAGATGGGTGACGGCTGGCAGTACACATATACTGCTACCAAGATCCGCGGTTTCAAGCAGACTCACCAGCCGAGTCCGTGGATAAACGACTACGGCCAGTTTTCTATCATGCCTATGGTCGGGAAAGCAGAGTTTGATGAAGACAAGCGTGCCAGCTGGTTTGCCCATAAAGGGGAAACGGCGAAGGCTTATTATTATAAGGTATATCTGGCCGATTATGATATTGTGGCCGAAATGACACCTACCGAACGGGCCGCCATGTTCCGCTTCACTTTCCCTGAAAATGAGCATTCCTATATCGTGGTCGATGCCTTCGACAAAGGTTCTTATGTAAAGATTGATAAGGCGAATAATCGTATTTGGGGATATTCTACCCGCAACAGCGGAGGGGTGCCTGCGAACTTCAAGAATTATTTTGTGATTGAGTTCGACAAGCCGTTTGCTTATCAGGCGACTGTGGCCGACAGCATTGTCCGGACGGGTGTGCCCGAATCACAGGCTGACCATGCCGGCGCTGTCATCGGCTTCCGGACGCATAAAGGGGAAGTCGTGCATGCACGTGTGGCTTCTTCATTCATCAGTTATGAACAGGCGGAGCAGAACTTGAAGGAACTGGGAGCGGATTCTTTTGACTGCTTAGTCGAAAAAGGAAAAGATGCCTGGAATAAGGTATTGAGCCGGATTGAAGTGGAAGGCGGAAACCTGGACCAGTATCGTACGTTCTATTCTTGTCTGTATCGTTCGCTGTTGTTTCCCCGGAAGTTTTATGAAATAACCTCTGAAGGAAAGGTGGTGCACTACAGTCCTTATAACGGACAGGTGCTTCCGGGCTATATGTATACAGATACTGGTTTCTGGGATACGTTCCGCTGCCTGTTCCCGTTGTTGAACTTGATGTATCCTTCCGTGAACAAGGAGATTCAGGAAGGGCTGATCAATGTGTATAAGGAAAGCGGATTCTTTCCCGAATGGGCAAGTCCCGGACATCGCGGCTGTATGGTTGGAAACAATTCAGCTTCTGTTCTGGTAGACGCTTATTTGAAAGGTGTCAAGGTGGATGATGTGGAAACCCTTTATAAGGGCCTGGTTCATGGCACTGAACACGTACATCCTGAAATCTCCTCAACCGGACGGTTGGGCTGCCAGTATTATAATAAGTTGGGCTATGTGCCTTATAATGTCGGCATCAATGAGAATGCGGCCCGCACGCTGGAATATGCTTATGATGACTGGTGTATCTATCGTCTGGCTAAAGAATTGAAGCGCCCTGACAAGGAAATCAAACGCTTTGCGGAGCGGGCCATGAATTACAAGAACCTGTTTGATCCGGAAAGCAAGCTGATGCGCGGCAAAAACGAAGACGGCACCTTCCAGGCTCCGTTCTCTCCGCTGAAGTGGGGCGATGCATTTACCGAAGGGAACAGTTGGCATTACTCGTGGTCTGTATTCCACGATCCTCAAGGTCTGATTAACCTTATGGGAGGAGATGAGGCATTTGTAGCAATGATGGATTCTGTATTTTCTGTACCGCCTCTTTATGATGACAGTTACTACGGCTTTCCCATTCACGAGATTCGTGAGATGACCGTAATGAATATGGGAAACTATGCGCATGGCAATCAGCCTATACAGCACATGATTTATCTGTATAACTATGCAAGGCAGCCTTGGAAGGCGCAGTATTGGTTGCGCCAGGTTATGGACAGAATGTATTCTGCCACTCCTGACGGCTATTGCGGGGATGAGGATAACGGACAGACTTCTGCATGGTATGTATTCTCAGCGCTGGGATTCTATCCGGTTTGTCCGGGTACAGACCAGTATGTCATGGGTGCGCCTCTGTTCAAGAAGGCAACGCTCCATTTTGAGAACGGCAACAGCATGCAGATTGATGCGCCTGAAAACGGCTCTTACAATTTCTACATTGAAAAGATGAATGTCAACGGAGAGGAGTATACGAAAAATTACCTGACTCATTCCGTCTTGCAGAATGGAGGACGCATTGAGATTTCCATGAGCAGCAAGCCCGACATGTCACGGGGAACGGCCCAAGAAGACCTTCCGTATTCTTTCTGTAATGAGATGAAATATTGATTCGCAATGAAATATTGGCATGCAGATATGAATATGAAAGAGAGAAGGAGTCCCATTACGTGGGTGCCTACGGCTTATTTTGCAATGGGACTTCCTTTTGTCGTGCTCAATATGGTGACGGTGTTGATGTTTAAAGGATTGGGAGTGGAAGATAAGCTGATAACTTTCTGGACCTCGCTGATCCTGCTTCCATGGACATTGAAGCCATTGTGGAGTCCTTTTCTCGAACTGTTCAGAACAAAGAAGTTTTTTGTGGTAGCTACGCAGCTGATTACTGGCGTAACGTTCGGTCTGGTTGCATTTTCGCTTAATCTGCCGCATTTTTTCAGTATAGCCATTGCCTTGCTTGCCGTCGTTGCTTTCAGCGGAGCAACTCATGATATTGCTTGCGACGGAGTTTATATGAGCGAACTCTCTTCTTCTGATCAGGCCAAGTATATCGGTTGGCAAGGCGCTTTCTATAATATAGCGAAGATTATAGCAACGGGGGGGCTGGTTTATCTGGCTGGCTATGCCATCGAATCTTTCGGCGGAAACGCGCAGAACGGAGAAATGCTTTTAGATGCAAGCCGTAAAGCGTGGATGCTGATAATGGCAATTCTGTGCGGAGTGATGGTCTTGCTTGGGATTTATCATTATTTCATGCTTCCGTCGACCGAAACGGGCAGAAAGGGCTCTCGGACCGTGAAGCAGGTGGGAGCAGAGCTTGTTGCTGTCCTGACAGATTTTTTCCGCAAAAGTCATATTGTCTATTATCTGTTTTTCATTATTCTGTATCGTTTTGCCGAAGGCTTTGTCATGAAGATTGTGCCTCTGTTCTTGAAGGCAGAAAGAAGCATGGGAGGTTTGGGACTGACGGAAAAGGAAATCGGATTGTACTATGGAACATTCGGCGCGGCTGCGTTCGTGCTGGGATCCTTGCTTGCCGGCTATTATATTTCGGCAAGGGGGCTGAAGAAAACCTTGTTCTCACTTTGCTGCATTTTCAACCTTCCTTTTGTGGTTTATGCTTTGCTGGCAACGTTTCAGCCTGAAAACGGATTGCTGATTTGCGGTGGAATCGTCTTCGAATATTTTGGATATGGATTCGGGTTTGTCGGATTGACTTTGTTTATGATGCAGCAGGTTGCTCCCGGAAAACATCAGATGGCACATTATGCCTTTGCTTCCGGAATTATGAATCTGGGAGTGATGCTTCCCGGAATGATGAGCGGATGGGTGTGTGAAATGTTGGGAAAATGGTTTGACAGGCCGGGCGGTTATGAACCGTTCTTCATTTTTGTTTTGATTGCCACGATACCTGCGTTTCTGATGACCTATTTTGTTCCGTTCAAGTATGCTTCTGACGGTACGTTGTTGGAGGGAGAAAAAGAATGATAATCAATCGTTAAAACAATAAGTATGGAAAAAATGAACATGCCTTGGGAAGAACGTCCGGCAGGATGTGCGGATGTAATGTGGCGTTATTCGGAGAATCCGATTATCGGAAGATATGACATACCTTCGTCAAACAGTATTTTCAACAGTGCAGTGGTGCCTTTCGGCAACGGCTTTGCCGGAGTGTTCAGATGTGATAACAAGGCGGTGCAGATGAATATCTTTGCCGGGTTCAGCAATGACGGCATTCACTGGAAAATCGAGCACGATCCGATCAGTTTCAAGCCTGGAAATACGGATATGATTGAGTCGGACTACAAATACGATCCTCGCGTGACATGGATCGAAGACAGATACTGGATTACGTGGTGCAACGGCTATAACGGCCCGACCATCGGATTGGGATATACGTTCGACTTTAAGGAATTCTATCAGTGTGAAAATGCTTTTCTTCCGTTTAACCGGAACGGAGTGCTGTTCCCTCAAAAGATAAACGGGAAATATGCGATGTTAAGTCGTCCGAGCGATAACGGACATACTCCTTTCGGAGATATTTATATCAGTTACAGCCCTGACATGAAATATTGGGGAGAACACCGTTGTGTAATGAAAGTGACTCCTTTCGAGGAGAGTGCATGGCAGTGTACGAAAATAGGTGCCGGTTCTGTGCCCTTTCTGACCGAAGCAGGCTGGCTGCTGTTTTATCACGGAGTGATTACGACCTGCAACGGCTTCCGTTATGCCATGGGAGCTGCTATTCTGGATAAGGAAAATCCTGAGAAAGTATTGTGGCGTACACGCGAGTATTTGCTGGGGCCGGCTGCACCTTATGAACTGCAAGGGGATGTGCCGAACGTTGTCTTTCCATGTGCAGCCCTTCAAGACGGGAAACGGGTGGCTGTATATTATGGGGCCGCTGACACGGTTGTCGGACTGGCATTCGGGTATGTTGACGAAATCATTGATTTTGTGAAATCGCATTCAATTATCTGATAATAATCTTGCAGCATGAAGAAACATGTATTGCTGGCCTTTCTGGCTGTTTGGTTCGTGGGAGAGCGGCTGGCCGCACAGGAGCCGGCTGACTACGTTGATCCGTTTATAGGAACAACGAACTTCGGAACATGCAATCCGGGTGCAGTCTGTCCCAATGGAATGATGTCTGTCGTTCCGTTTAATGTAATGGGGTCTGATGACAACAGATATGATAAGGACGCCCGCTGGTGGTCGACTCCTTATGAGTATACCAACAGTTATTTTACCGGTTTCTCACATGTAAACCTGAGTGGGGTGGGATGCCCTGAACTGGGTTCCCTTCTCTTGATGCCGACAACTGGGGAGCTGGATGTCGATTACCATCATTATGGAAGCAAATATGAGAAAGAGAGTGCATCTCCGGGGTATTATACCATTTCATTGACCAAATATGATATTCTTGCAGAGGCTACTGCTACACCGCGCTCGGGACTTGTCAGGTTTACTTTTCCTGAGGGCAAGAGCAACATACTGTTGAACCTTGGCGAAGGCCTGACGAATGAAAGCGGCGCTTATATGAGGAAAGTCAGTGAAACCGAGGTGGAGGGAATGAAGGTGCTTGGTACGTTCTGCTATAATCCGCAGGCTGTTTTTCCTATTTATTTTGTAATGAAAGTGAATAAAGTTCCGCAAGCTTCGGGTTATTGGAAGAAACAGCGCCCGATGGTTGGGGTAGAAGCCGAATGGGATAAGGATCAGGGGAAATACAAACTTTACACGAAATATGCAAAAGATATTGCCGGAGATGATATCGGTGCATGGTTTGCTTTTGATACGGAGAAGGGGGAACAGATAGAGGTCGCGATGGGAGTGTCGTTCGTAAGTATAGCAAATGCGCGTGAAAATCTGGAAAAAGAGCAGCATGGCCGTCATTTCGAAACTGTCCGCGAGGAGGCGAGGAAACGTTGGAATGATGATTTGGGACGTATCCTGGTGGAAGGAGGGACAGAAGAACAGAAAACGGTTTTTTATACGGGACTGTACCATGCGCTCATCCATCCGAATCTTTTGCAAGACGTGAACGGACAATATCCTCAAATGGAAGGGGACAAGATTCTGACCTCAAAAGGAAACCGGTATACCGTGTTTTCGCTTTGGGATACGTATCGCAACCTGCATCAGTTGATGACCTTGGTTTATCCTGAACGTCAGTTGGATATGGTGAGAAGCATGGTTGATATGTATCGTGAACACGGATGGTTGCCCAAATGGGAGCTGTATGGGCGTGAAACACTGACAATGGAAGGTGACCCGAGCATTCCTGTCATTGTGGACACCTGGATGAAGGGACTGCGTGATTTTGATGTTGATCTGGCGTATGAGGCAATGTATAAGTCGGCTACGTCACCGGGAAAAGAGAATCTGTTGCGTCCCGACAACGATGATTACATGAATTTGGGGTATGTGCCTCTTCGTGAGCAGTTCGACAATTCTGTTTCTCATGCGCTGGAGTATTATATAGCTGATTATGCATTGGCTGCATTTGCCGAAGCTTTGGGCAAGAATGAAGATGCCAAGATGTTTCGTGAGCGTTCGTTGGGATACAGGCATTATTATTCGGAAGAATACGGAACATTCCGTCCCATTTTGCCTGATGGCAGTTTTTATTCTCCATTTGATCCCAGCCAGGGTGCCAATTTTGAACCGGTTCCGGGCTTTCACGAAGGAAGTGCATGGAATTATACGTTTTATGTGCCTCATGATGTGAAAGGGCTTGCCAGGCTGATGGGAGGAAAAAAGAACTTTGTCAAAAAGTTGCAGATGGTTTTTGATAAAGGGCTTTATGATCCGGCCAACGAACCGGATATCGCATATCCTTATTTGTTCAGTTATTTTAAGGGAGAAGAGTGGCGCACGCAGAAACTGGTGAAAGAACTTCTGGCCAAGCATTTCACGACAAAGCCTGACGGACTTCCAGGAAATGAAGATACGGGTACAATGTCGGGATGGGCTGTATTCAGCATGATGGGCTTTTATCCGGACTGTCCGGGTGTACCGGAATACACGCTGACTTTGCCTGCTTTTGATAGAGTGACGATAAAGCTGAATCCCCGTTATTACGGAAAAGAGAAGCTGGTTATCGAAGTAGCCAATCCGAAAGCAAAAGGAGATTATATTAAAGCTATCCGCTTGGGAGGCAAGAAATGCGGATATCGTATCTCGCATCGTGATTTGATAAGTGCCGGGCATCTCAGTTTCGAGAAAAAGCCTTAACATCCGGCAAACAGCTGCATTGGGAATTGCGGCAGCCTGCTTTTGATCGTCGGGGATATACAAAGCCTCTGTCTGATTGTCTGGGAACGAATTGACGCTCACAGCCAGTCAGATAGGGGCTTGCTCTATTCTTTGCATCAATCTTTGGATTTTTGTTCTTGTTTTTATCATTGAATGAATTTTTTATCGTACTTTTATCGTCGTTTCCCTATGTGTGTAAAAGTGAGGAAACCTATTAGGCTGTCTAACAATATAGTTTTAAATGATCGCAATGAAGTTTCGTATAGTTTTTCTTATATGCCTGTGGGGATGGATGGTTGGGAACAGTTCTGCCGCAGATCTTTCGTCTGTGGGTTTTACCCATGTTTCAATCAATGAAGGACTATCTCAAAGCACCATTTTCTCCATTGTTCAGGATTTGAAGGGAAATATGTGGTTCGCCACTTACGACGGACTTAACAAGTATGACGGATACGACTTTACGGTCTACCGTCATTCTTCTGATAATCCGGAGTATAGCTTGGCGAATGATATTGTGCGTGTTCTGGAGGTGGATGATGACGGTAAGATTTGGGTTGGAACGCAGAAAGGTTTGTCGTGCTATGATGAAGAACAGGACTGTTTCCGGAATTTCAGTCTTAAGCCGGATGTGCCGATGGTTGTGTCTGGTATAGTCGAATTGCCGGAGAAGAAACTTCTGGTCAATGCAGACTACCATGTGCAGCTTTTTGACCGTGCTTCTTGCAAGTTTCTGGAAAATGCTCTTCCAGAGTCATTAAGGAATTTGAAGGTTGCTTCTGTCAAGCTTATTGGCGACAAGGTTTATATAGGTACATACAGTCAGGGCATTTATGTTTATCATTTCAGGACCGGTATGGTCGAACGTTTTCCGCATTTTTATGCGGAAGTGCAGGTGCAGGACATGCTTCAGTCAAATGACTCGCAGCTTTGGATTGCGACGGAAGGTGAAGGCTTGTATGCCGTCGATCTGAAAACCGGAGAATTACGCCATTATTTGCATGAGGCAGGAAGTAAAAATGGCTTGAGCTCAAATTATGTCCGTTCGTTGTCTTTCGATTCGGAGGGCCGTTTGTGGGTCGGTACTTTCAATGACTTGAACATTTATGTTGACAAGACAGATTCGTTTGTTTCGTATACCAGCAGTTCGGTAGATCCCAGAAGCCTAAGCCAACGTTCGGTGAGGTGTATATTCAAGGATTCGCAGGGAGGCATGTGGCTGGGAACTTATTTTGGAGGGCTTAACTACTATCATCCGCTGAAGAACCGTTTTTATAATATCCGTCATGTTCCTTATCGGAATTCGTTGAGTGACAATGTCGTGAGTTGTATTGTAGAAGATGAGGACAGCAACCTGTGGATCGGAACCAATGATGGGGGAGTGAATTACTACAGCACAAAGACGGGCCAGTTTGTTTATTATCCGTTGAATACCGGGAAAACATTGTTGTCTAATATGGAGTCGAACAATGTGAAGGCCATTTATATCGACGAGAGACGTAATCGCGTGTATATAGGAATGCATGCCGGGGGACTGAAGATTCTGGACCGTGTTACCGGGCGGATTGACTATTTTAATATTTCTCCCAATGTTCCCGGTGACATTTATTCGCTTCTTCTTTATGAGGATGGCCAACTGCTGGCCGGAACGCTCGAAGGGCTTTACCTGTTTGATATGGAGCGCAGGACATTTGCGCTTGTGTCTTCGGATTCAAAAGGCAATTCAATTCCCCGGATGTCGGCTTTTGTCCTGTTTAAGGATTCATCCGGAAGATTGTGGATTGGCGGAACCGACGGGCTGCGGATATTCGGGACTGAGCATGAAGGAGTGAAGGGACTTTATAGCATGCCGTTGCCTTCGCCAGAGTTCTCGGCTGTTTCTGAAGTGCAATGTGTCTTTGAAAGTGCGAAGAAGGAAATATGGATTGCTACACGTTTGGGGCTGTACCGGTGGAATGACGAAAAGGAGGAGCTTGAACATTATACAACGGATGACGGACTTCCGAACAATGTGGTTTATGGTATAGAAGAAGATTCATATGGCTGCATTTGGATAAGCACCAATAAAGGCTTGAGCTGCTTCAATCCCAATACGGGGCGTTTCCGTAACTTTACGGCCAATGACGGGTTGCAGAGCAATCAGTTCAACACATATTCGCATTGCCGGACGAAAAACGGCATGCTTTACTTTGGCGGGATAAATGGCATTACAGCGTTTCGCCCCGAACTGCTGCTCGATAATCCTTACGCTCCTTCTCCTGTCATTACCGGGCTGCGTGTGTCAAACCGGAAGATTATGCCTGGAGATGATACGGGCATTCTTTCCAAAAATATCTGCGATACTAAAAGTATTGTGCTCGATCATTCGCAGCGGATGTTCACGCTGGACTATGTGGTTTCAAACTACATTTCCGGACAGCATAACACGTTTGCCTATTGTCTGGAAGGTTATGACGGTGAATGGTTCTATAGTCAGGATGTGCGAAGTGTCACGTATACGAACCTCCCTTCCGGGAAATACCGTTTTCTTGTGAAAGCTGCAAACAGTGACGGGAAATGGTGTCAGAATCCGGTTGCCTTGGATATAACCATTCTTCCGGTCTGGTATTGTACGTGGTGGGCATGCCTTATGTTCGTTCTTGCCGGTATGCTTCTGCTCTATTGGCTGTTCAAGCATTGGGAGGACCGTAAAAATATGCAGATGAAACTTGAAATGGAACGCCAGGAGAAACAGCATCAGGAGGAGATCAGCCAGATGAAGTTCCGTTTCTTCATTAATATATCTCATGAGCTGCGGACACCGTTGACATTGATTGTTGCTCCGGTGAAAGAGATGCTGACGAGAACGACGGACAAGTGGTTCCGTTCGCAACTGCAATACGTGGAGAAGAACGCAAACCGTCTGCTGTTTCTTGTCAACCAGCTTATGGACTATCGCCGGGCGGAATTAGGTGTCTTCAAATTGCAGGTGGGAAAGGTGAATGTTTACCGCCAGGTAAAAGAGAACTATCTGTATTACGAGAAACTGGCCAGAAGCCGCGGGCTGAATTACACGTTGCAGTCTGATTTGGAAGGCCGGGAGCTGCTTGTCGATTCCCAGTATCTGGATCTGATTGAAAACAACTTGTTGTCCAATGCTTTCAAATATACGCAGGAAGGAAGCATTACGGTTCGTCTGACTTTGTCGGGAGCAGATATGCTGCTGGAAGTGAGTGATACAGGCGTGGGGATTCCTGAAGGAGTGCAGGGGCGTGTATTTGAACGCTTCTTCCAGCTTGAGAATACCCATATGGGAAGCGGTATAGGGCTTTCGTTGGTTCACCGCCTGGTGGAACTGCATCACGGGCATATTGAACTGACGAGCAAGGAAGGCAAAGGAAGTGTCTTTTCGGTTTATTTGCCCCAAAGTCCGGAAGCCTATTCGCCCGAGGAAATGAAGAAGGACGGAGAAGGTGAAACGGCAAAGCAGGTTTATTCCGTTAATTCAAAAGCGATGTTTTTTGCCGATACGGAAAGGGAAGCGGATAAGGCGGAAGAACCGGGAGAAACGAAAAAATACGGAAAGGTTCTGGTTGTGGAAGACAATGAGGACATCAGAAGATACTTGCGCGAAGGCCTTTCTGAACAATTTACGGTTGTTGAGGCTGGAAACGGGGAGGAGGCTCTGCAAAAGCTGAAGGAAGGTGATCTGGATCTGGTCATTACTGACGTTATGATGCCGGTGATGGACGGTATCAAGCTTTGCCGGCACATCAAGCAGGACTTGTCTACCAGCCACATTCCTGTGATTATGCTTTCGGCCAAAAATGACGTAAGCGACAAGATGGAAGGTTTCCAGATAGGGGCGGACGATTATATTTCCAAGCCCTTCTCGTTGTCGCTGCTGGTTTCTAAGGTTCAGAATATGATGCGTACACGCATCCGCATGAAAGAATATTACAAGAAGACCACTGAAATCCAGCCGGAAAAAATCACGTTCAATGCGATGGACGAGGAATTGTTGACCAGAGCAATGAATGTAGTGAAAGAAAACATGGATAACTCGGGCTTTTCTGCTGAAGATTTTGCGAAAGCGATGAACATGAGTCGCTCGAACCTTCATCTGAAGCTGAAAGGAATTACCGGAGAGTCGGCCGTTGAGTTTATTCGCAAGATTCGTATGAATGAGGCGGTTCGTTTGCTGAAAGACGGGCGATATTCCATTGCTGAGATCAGTACGATGGTAGGCTATAATACGCCTTCTTATTTTGCCCAGTCGTTTAAGAAGTATTTCGGTTACATGCCGAGCGAGTATTTCAAGCGGAACAAATGACATGAATGGAATATAATAAGTAAGTGTGCGAAATGAATGATATTGTCAGAAATACAGATTTTTACACAGATGAGCGCAGATTAAAAGCAGATAATCGGTACAATAACCTGCGAAATTCGCGTTAATCTGCGTTTCTGGACAGGCAGATTTTGTATAAACTAATTCTCAACATCTACTTATCAAATTTTATTAGCATTATGAAAGTGAAATTTATTACAAGCGTATTGTTCGCATGCGCCCTGGCCTTTCCGCAGGTGGGCAAGGCACAACACACCGAGTTCTGTCCCGGAGAAGTGTGGAGCGACACGGAAGGCAATCCGATCAATGCTCATGGTGGAGGTATTCTTTATTATGAGGGCACTTATTATTGGTATGGGGAATACAAGAAGGGAAAGACTGTCCTTCCGGAGTGGGCGACGTGGGAGTGTTACCGTACGGATGTGACGGGAGTAAGCTGTTATTCGTCGAAGGACTTGTTGAACTGGAAGTTCGAGGGCATTGTGCTTCCTGCCGTGAAAGACGATCCGAACCATGATTTGCATCCTTCAAAGGTGCTGGAGCGTCCGAAAGTGATTTATAACAAGAAGACCAAGAAGTTTGTGATGTGGGCGCATGTGGAAAGTGCCGATTACAGCAAGGCGTGTGCCGGAGTCGCAGTGTCCGATTCTCCGACCGGCAGGTTTGAATACCTGGGAAGTTTCCGTCCCAACAATGCCATGAGTCGTGACCAGACGGTGTTTGTGGATGATGACGGAAGGGCGTATCAGTTCTATTCTTCAGAAAACAATGCCACGATGTATATCAGTTTGCTGACAGATGATTATCTGAAACCTTCGGGACGCTTCACACGGAACTTTATCAACAAGTCGCGCGAGGCTCCGGCTGTGTTCAAGCATGAAGGAAAGTATTATATACTTTCTTCCGGCTGTACAGGCTGGGATCCCAATGTGGCAGAACTGGCTGTCGCTGATTCGATTATGGGGGAATGGGAAGTAATCGGGAACCCTTGTACCGGAAAGGATGCCGACAAGACTTTCTATGCACAGAGCACTTATGTGCAGCCGGTTGTCGGGAAAAAGAATGCTTACATCGCCATGTTCGACAGGTGGAACAAGACGGATTTGGAAAATTCGCGTTATGTATGGCTGCCTGTTGTGATCAGCGGAGAAAAAATTACGATTCCCTGGCATGAGAAATGGGGAATGGAGGTATTTGATGCCAAATTGAAATAGGCTTTTACTATAAGTAAATGTGCAAAATTAAATGAAACTGTTAGAAACACAGATTTTCGCAGATTAAAAGCAGATAATCAGCGCAATCATCTGTGAAAATCCGCGTTGATCTGCGTTTCTGAACAGACAATTTTGTATAAGCTAATTCTCAACATCTACTTAGAAACTGTTTTGAATTTCTCCAAAAAGTTTTTCTTGGCTTGATGTA
>NZ_JANRHN010000018.1:0-71299 GCF_024733745.1 Bacteroides sp. ET225
CAAGGGCAACAAGGCCAAGGGAAAGAGCCGCGAGGCAATGGCTGTAAATTATGCCCTTGACAACATCAAGGCACAGATAACGAAGCATTACCAGCGGCTTTCCGACCGTGAGGCGTTTGTCACGGCAGAAATGGTACGTAACGCCTACCAAGGCATCGGCACGGAGTACGAAACATTGTTGCGTGCCTTTGACAAGGAGAACGAGGCTTTTGCCAAACGGGTGGGTAAAGACCGCTCCATCAACACCTACAACAAACATCTTATTGTCCGCAAATATGTTGCAGAGTTCATAAAGAAACAATACAAACGTGCGGACATGGCGATGAACGAATTGACGGAGGACTTCATCCGTGACTTCTGTCTGTACCTGCGAAACGAGGTCGGGCTGGCGCAATCGTCCGTGTGGATATACTCCACACCGTTGAAGCACATTGTCACAACGGCACACTATCACGGCAAGATACCGAGAAATCCGTTTGCGCTGTACCATGTTGACCCTGACTATAAGGAACGCGAGTATCTGACAGAAAAGGAGCTGCGGATTATTAGCACTGTAAAATTGGATACTCTCAACGATGAGTTTGCCCGTGACCTTTTCATCTTCGGGTGTTGGACGGGTATCTCGTTCATTGATATAAAGAACCTTACGACAGACAATCTTGTGGAAATGAACGGAGCCAAGTGGATTGTGTCAAAACGCCAAAAGACAGGCGTACCGTTCCGTATCAAACTAATGGACATCCCAATGCAGATAATCAAGCGTTATGAGCCGTTCAGAACTGACAAACGGCTGTTCAATATGGGTGCATACTCGTCTATAAACAAGCGCATTAAGGAGGTGGCGAAGAAATGCGGAATAGAAAAGCGGATTTCATTCCATGTAAGCCGCCACTCCTTCGCTGTTTTGGCATTGAATTACGGTATGCCGATAGAAAGCGTGAGCAAGATTTTAGGGCATACGAAGATAGCCACCACACAAATTTATGCGAAAGTGACGAACACAAAACTTGACAATGACATTTCCGCCTTTGAAAAGAAAGTGGGCAAGCGTTTCACCATATAATGTGCAGCCTATGAAACGGACAACAATCACGATGGACGGGTGCGGCAAGGTTGCCGTACCGTCCGATGCCGCCAATGTATGGATGAGTGAAATGGAATTGGTAAGGTTGTTCGGTGTAATAGCCCCAACACTCCGTACCGCCATCCGAACCGTGTACAAGAGCAAAGTGCTGCAACCTTGTGAGGTGGAAAGGCGCATCAAGTTACCTAACGGCTATTATGCGGATGTGTATGCCCTGCCAATGGTCGTGGCACTCGCTTTCCGCATCAACACATCCAACGCTGCAAGAGTGCGCAACGCCCTGCTGGAAAGGCTGTGCTTGCGAAAAGACAGACAAGTTTTGGTGGTTTCTATGGGCAGTAATCCCTTATGCAGATGTTAGATTGTACATATTTGAAACTTTTAAGCCTATTTATGAGCGGTTTAACCTGACGTGATGACATCAGTAAACCTGTAAACCAGCATATCCATTTACCTACGAATATTTATGACATCCTATCAGCCCGAAGAAGTGCGACATTTCGCTTCTTTGGGCTTTTCTTTTCGTCTTTTGATGGCTGGCATTACCTATTCCGCCGCATTTTCTTGTTTGTCGGGTTCTTTTGCGCCGTTCTGCATGGTTTTACTAATCAAGGTTTTAGCCGTCCTGCCGTAGCTTTGCACCCATGTTCAACCCGCTTGCCGACAAGGTGTCGGCGGCACTAAAACCAAGTAAAGCCAATGACAGAAAAAGAAGAATTCATCCGTGTAGGCACAACGCTCTACAAGATTGTGAACCAGCCCCGCATTGACGGCGACTATGTGAGGAAGCGCATCGCATGGAACTCCGAGACCTTGCGGCAGGACTACGGCAAGGACTACATGGCGGGCATTCCGAAGTATGACGGCTTCTGCACCGTGCCCGACCATGTGGGCTACCAACCCGTAGTCGGCAAATTCCTCAACCTCTACGAGCCGATAAGCCATGTTCCCCGACAAGGCGACTTCCCCTGCATCCGCTCGCTGGTGGAACACATCTTCGGCGAACAGTACGAGTTGGGCATGGACTACCTGCAACTGCTCTACCTTTACCCCGTTCAGAAACTGCCCATCCTCCTGCTCGTGTCCGAAGAGAGGAATACGGGCAAAAGTACGTTCCTGAACTTCCTGAAAGCCGTATTCCAAAACAACGCGACTTTCAACACCAACGAGGACTTCCGCAGCCAGTTCAATTCCGACTGGGCTGGCAAGCTGCTCATCATGGTGGACGAGGTATTGCTCAACCGCCGTGAGGACAGCGAGCGTTTGAAGAACCTCAGCACCACGCTATCCTACAAGGTGGAGGCGAAAGGGAAAGACCGTGACGAGATAGGCTTCTTCGCCAAGTTCGTGCTTTGCTCCAACAACGAGCACCTGCCCGTCATCATTGACGCCGGGGAGACACGCTATTGGGTGCGGAAGATTATGCCGCTCCAAAGCGATGATACCGACTTCCTGCAAAAGCTGAAAGCGGAAATCCCCGCTTTCCTGCACTTCCTTGCTGGTCGCAAGCTATCCACCGAGAAAGAGAGCCGCATGTGGTTTAACCCGAAGCGCTTGGAGACGGATGCCCTGCGGAAAATTATCCGAAGCAACCGCAACCGTTTGGAGATAGAGATGGCGGAACTGCTGCTTGACATAATGGCGAAGATGGAAGTGGAAACGGTGTCCTTCTGCCTTAACGACATCATCCCGTTGCTCGTCTGCTCGCAAGTCAAGGTGGAGAAGTCGCAGGTTCGGAAAGTGGTGCAGGAATGCTGGAAGCTGACACCCGCGCCCAACGGTCTTACCTATACCGCCTACCAATACGGCGGCACAGACCGTTACCAGACCCGAAGATGTGTGGGCAGGTACTACACCGTCACGAAAGAACTGCTGGAAAGGCTTTGATATTCTGTTGAATTGTTGAATAAGGATAGAAAACTATTGGTATATAATAACATACAACCTCAACAAACTACCAACAATACACAACGGCTGATGAAAAGAAGAAGCATCGGCACACCGCTTCGGACCTGCCTTTTCTTTTCACATCCGTTTGTTGGGCGATACGCCTTTGTTGAGAGATTGTTTAGAACGTATCTTGCAACATATCAGACTGTTATCTATCCATATCAACAATTCAACGCTTTTTCACCCCTCAACAAGTCCGCCGGGGAAGCAACAAAGGTGAGTATAGCCATCAGCAGGCTGGTCGGACGGACTTCCGTCCTGCCGACCAACAAGGGAAAACCAATGTTGCTGGCGAAAAGAAAAAGGCGACCGACAGCAGCCGACATTACCGCCGACACCTCCGCAGGCTTTTGGGAACAAAAAGCCATAGCTCATTAGGGCGTTTTCTTCACGCACCGCTGACGCTAATGCTAAAAACGCCCCAATGAGCCAGCGGGGTTGCACCCCTCTGGACACCCCGTTTGCTTCCGGCAGAAGCAGCAAGTTGTCCTTTGGGTTACCCAAAGGCAAATAAGTTACTCCACAGTCGGAACTCTGTTTTTCACTGGTAGCAAGTTTGTGTTTTGGTATGCCCAAAACAGACTTGCTATCTCCCAATTGGTCAAAAGCCATACTCTAAATTACGGTTCTGCTATTCCAAGAAATTTGCTCATGCGTTCAACGCACTTCTTTTTCTGATTGAGGTTTGGATGCACATACAGGTTGAGCGTGGTCGCCACGTTGGAATGACCGAGTATCACGCTTACCGTTTTGTAATCGCACTGGCTTTCTATGCAACGGGTCGCAAAGGTGTGCCTAAGCCCATGAAATACGATTTGAGGTATGCCGAGACGCTTTAATAATCGGGAAAAATAGTCACGATAAGAGCGTGGCTCTTTGGAATGTTCTGATGTGCCGACCACAAACGGAGAGGTAGAGGCTTTCTTGACTGTTTTCAGACATTGGAACAATTGCTTGGAGATAGGTATCTCGCGATATGAATTTCTTGTTTTGGGCGATGACTGTATTTTCTCTGTGGATTTCAACTCACAATTGTAAACCCGTCCAACGGTATGCCTTACTGTGATAATCCGTTGGCAGAAGTCCACATCTTGCCATTGCAGTGCGCATACTTCTCCTATTCTCATACCTGTACAGAGAGACAACAGTACACCTATGTTCTGTGCTGTCGGCTTTTCAATCAGATGTCGCATTAGTATGCGTTGATGCTCTATTGCCAAAGTTGGCAATCGGCTTATTTCTGTATCTGTAGGATATTCTATTTCCCAATCCTCGAATGGAAAAATCTTATGTTTTCTTCCGTATTTGGCTACAGATTTTAATACAGCTACCATGTCTCTCACGGTTTTACGCGCAAGACCGCACGAAAGTTTATGAATGACAAACTGCTGGACGTCATCCTCTGTGATGGCAGTCTTAGTACCAAAATAAGGCAGCAAATGGGTTTGCAGCGTCAGCAAATAAGCACACATGGTAGAGTGCTTTACGATTGGGCGTTTTGTTTCGCACCAGCTTTTTGAAATTTCTTGAAATGTTTTCTGCATATACAATTTTGAGGAAGTTAATACTTTCATAACTCCCTCAAAATACGCATATTCTGCGATATATACATTATTTGTTGCCTTTTGAACGATTATGTGTCTTACACAGCATCTCGCAATTTTCAATGGAAGTAGCACCTCCTTTGCTCCATGCGGTCACATGGTCGGCATCCATTTCATTGAACTTGTAAATCCGTGTCTTATTGGCATTGTCACCTATGGCACACAGAGGACAGTTGGAAATGCCTTTTTCTTTGGCAGCCTCAGTTTGGCGAGCGTATGCCGCACGTTTCGTAGACTCTTCGAACAAACGGATTTGAAGGAGGCTTTTGTCTTGTTCGCCACCTAATACGTACTCATAGATATTACGTGGGCATTTGATACTTTCGTCCGCCTGCAGGGCAAGCACACGCTCCGTCACATGGTCAATGCTGTAAGGTGTCTTATGGTAAGTTTCGTAAAGCCTCCCCCATTCCAGACCGCACATATCCCGTTCCACCATAGTGAATGTAGTGGAAACCCAATCTATCACGGAGCGGAAATAGTTTTCAAGTTCACTTATAGAACTGTCGCGGCGGTGCTGGCTCATATAGGCATCTATGGTCATTCCTTTGCTGGCGCATACCCATTCAAGAGCCTTTTCTAAATATTTTTGTCGTTTTACATCTCCCTTTACATAACAACTCCACTTCTGCGTTTCTGCATTTTGTGAGTTGCTAAATACACGCTTTGCTGCGGTGACGAACGGACCTGAATAGATGGCGTTCAACAATTCTTGGTCATTGAGTGGCACTCCCTTAATATTGATGGTCTGAAACCATTCTTTGATTTCTTTTTCTTCGCCTTCACATTCGTAGATAAGTAAAGGAGATTGCAGGATTTTTTGCTGCTGTTCCTCGTTCAATCCCAAGAAACTTTTTCGTTTACCATCAGTGTCTTCTATGGTAAATTTTCCTGTAACATACCGTCCGAATGAGGTAATGCGTTGCTGCCCATCGAGTACTTCATACCTTCTATCGGCTGTGCAGTTAAAGTATATCAGTCCGATGGGGTATCCTTTCAACAACGATTCAATGACAGCTACGTCCTTTTTCCCGTCATTGTAAATATAGTTGCGTTGGTATTCGGGCTGGATGGTAAGCCGCCCGTCAAGTCCGAACAGCCCTTTACCTTCCAATTCATTGTATGTAAAACCTTTGCAGATGTCTGCAACAGTCCATTCTGTATGTAATATTGTTTTCATATATTTTGTTTTTAAGTTGAAATCTTAGGTGCAACAGAAAGTGAAGGAAAAGGATTTTCCAATAACTTGTGGAAAATAAACAGTAATGTCGCCCAACCACTCGTTAATGGAGAGCGAAAGTTCAAGCGAATATTTATCAAAAACAATGTTCATGACTCATAGTATAATGTTGATAAAGGAATTGAAGTTTTTTGAAATCTTAGGGATAACCGATAGAGGAAATGAATGGGGCTTGAAAACCAAGGAATACACCATTTCCGACACACCTAACTTTGCGGATTTGAACCGTAGGGGAGCTATTTGGAGCAATGGCTCTTTGGTTTCAACATATGCCCGATTACTCATACGTAAATTATGATTTGATATGTCTAATAAGAACTCTTGCATAAACTTGTGTATAATATTTCCCGTCAACCATATAATAAGTTTCATTCTGAGGTACTTCGGAATGAAGCAAGACTGCCCCGTCATTGAGTTTCGTCACTCTGGATTCTTCCCCATGACGGTCAACTTGGATTTGTTCGGGATAAGTTTTGGAGGCACTTCCAAACCATGTCTTTGTTATCCCTAAGATTTCAAATTGCTCCGGGCAATATTTTATCAGAAACGAAATAGGTACACCCATTACTCCATCATAATCTGACGGTATCGCATCCGTAAAAGGAACTTCTATTGCATCGTAATTATCATAATGGGCATAAGTGGTTTTACCACGTATTTCCTTATGTTTGGAATACCGTAAATTATCAGCCATTGTCATCAATGAAAGAGGCTGATGGCGGCGTCCATGTTCTATGCTTGTAAACCAGCAAGAGTTTCCTAATCGAGTATAATTCCCGACATACCCTAATCTGGCTGCTTTTTGTCTATCCTTATCATCAACTTTGGCTCCTTCAGGAACTCCAAATACCATATCATTGCCATTCCCTGTTGCCCCAAGCCATATCTGATTACTTTTTATCAAAGGGAAAACTTCCTTATAAGTAATGGCATTCATGTTACCTATAACTGCAAACCTTTTTCCTCCCTCCATTATCCATGCCAAGAACTCCCTGAAAAGGGAAAATGGCGGGTTGGTGATTATGAAATCTGCTTCATCTCGCAACTTAGTAACTTCTTTGCTGCGGAAATCGCCATCGCCGTTCAAGTATTCCCATTCAAGGTCGTCTATATTGATACGCCCGTCACCGCTTTTGTCTTGTTCCAATACGAATATCTTACCTTTGACGGAAGTCTTGGCACTGTCGAATTGTGGGGCTTCCTGCTCGAACAAAGACGGTTGGTAAGGTGTTTTATATTTTTTGCTATCCGGCGCATAGCTCGTAGAAATCAATTTTTTCAACCCAAGCTCATCAAATTTGGCGGCAAAGAAGCGTGTAAAGTTGCTCCATTCGGGGTCGTCGCAAGGCAATAAAATCGTCTTTCCCTTGAATACGTTTGGGTCATATTCAAGGTATGCGTTCATCTCAATTTCTATGTCGTGGAATTGAGTATAGAACTCATCGTTCTTGGCCGCTTTTGCTTCTTTCAAATTACTGTTTGCCATCGTATCTTCTTTTCGTTGTTACCATGCTATCTACTAATCTTGTTAGGTATTAACAAGTCTCTGACATCTACATTCAGTATGTCCGCAATCTGATATAAAACAGGAATGGGAGGCTGCACCTTGTTCGTAGCATATAGATTGACCATATTAAAAGTCTTTCCAAGCCTATTCGCCAATTCTGTTTGGCTAATGCCCTTAGTCTCCAATACCTCTTTTATTCGGTTCATATCACATTCTTTTGTCTGACGGTTACAAAGGTACAAAATTTTATTTGGTATTTTGCTTGTTTCTCAAAAGAAAGTGCTAATTTTGCAAATAGAACAAGAGTTGTTTGACAGAAATACACTGCATATCGCAGAAAATGTGACCGTTGCCAAGTCATTACCTCACCTTTTGAGGAATGCTCATAAGTAGCTTATTTTTAATTAGTTCCTGCTTTAACATCAAATTTTCTATGCAAAATTCCGTGCGAAATTGTTGCCATACGGATTTTTTTAATAGATTTGCTTTCCGTAATATTTAATATACTTATGAAAAACTTGAAAAAAACATTGTTGGTCTGCGGATTGCTTTCTGTGGCTGTAGGGGTTTTTGCACAGGACGAGGCAAAGACATTGCCGGTGCTTCGTGAGGGAAAGGAAGATATTCATATATGGGTGGACGGTCGGCTTCAGCCCGGAGCGTGGCTGGCGGATCCCCGTACGCGTCCGGATGTCTATCCGACATCGGGGAGGAGGGTGAAGTTCGCCAACGAGCGTGACTCTGTTGTTTTTGATGTAGAAAAGGACGGAGCATATGACTTTGTTGTGCTGACCGCTGAGGGGGACTCCGCGTTCACGCGCGTTCAGTGGGAGTCGGCGAACCCTTTGGAGGAGCCTTCTGCCGAGATGTTGAGGAGAGGGGCTGACGGGAAACTCTCGAAGGCGCAGGCAAGGTTCGATGTGGATGCGCTGGTCTATACGTTGGGTGAAATCCATCCTGACCTGTTTTCCGCATGTCGTCAGGAAGATTTCTTCCGTGCTGTGAACAAGGTGAAGTATGAGATGCCTGACTCGGTCACTGCACTGGAACTTTTCCGCCGTGCAGCTCCGCTGGTTACGCTGGTAGGCGACGGGCATACGATGCTCCGTTTTCCCTACAATGACATATTCACTGAAACTTATCTCCGCCTGCCGCTTTTTGTCAAGGTGTCCACTTCAGAACCCCGCATTTTTGTGGACCGCTGCATCGACGGACTGATACCGGCGGGGGCGGAAGTGCTTTCAATAAACGGTCGGAGTGCGGCGGAGATGCTGGAGGCCATGATGCCTTATGCGAGCGGCGAGCGTGAGTTTTTCCGCCTTTCGCGTCTGGGTTATGATTTCGCAGCCTTGTTCGAAATGCTCTATGCTGCCGGGCAATACGATGTGGCTTACCGTTTGGAGGAAGGAACAGACACGCTTCGCTCCACATTGCGTCCGGCCGTCTTTGCAGAAATGAAGGCACGGATGCCGGACAAGAAGAAAGAGGAACGTAAGGCGTCCGACTATTCTTTCCGGATACTGAAAGATAAGGACGTGGCTATCATGGATTTCCGCTCGTTCAATAATCCCCGGCGGATGGCGGCTTTCGCCGACTCCATGTTTTCCGTGCTCGGCAAGGAACATATAGGCAATCTTATTATTGACATACGCGGCAACGGAGGGGGAGACTCCGCGGTCGGTGACGTGCTGCTGCGCTATATCTCGCACAAGCCTTTCCGGCAGATGGGAAAAGGATTGGCACGGATCACTCCCACAACCTTGCGCCTGACGGATTATCCGGGGCTGAAACCGGGATGGACTTTCTTCGATGGAGAAGGAGAGGACGGGAGCGGTCTTATTCTTCCGCTTGCGGAGAAACGCTATAAGGGCAAGGTGTATCTGCTCACCAGTCACATGACGTTCTCTTCGGCCAGCTCGTTCGCATGGGCGTTCAAGCATTTCGGAATGGGAACCGTGATCGGTGAGGAAACGGGTGGAATGAGCGTGTCTTTCGGAGATGTCCTCCTGTACAGGCTGCCTGTTTCCCGGCTGGCATGCACCATTTCCTGGAAACGCTTCTGGCTGTACGGGGCGGACGAAAACGACATCCACGGCACATTGCCCGACTATGCTGTTCCGCAGGAGAAAGCTCTCGGCAAAGCATTTGAGCTGATTGCCGATGAATGACGGGCGGCGGAACTTTTTCCGGCAAGATTTTTTTTCAGTCCCTGAACAGATGCACCTTTATGCCGAACGAGAAGCGGAGGATGTCTTTCATGCGGAGCGTGCGGTTGGTTGCCTTGCTGACCAGATACAGTTCGCAGGTGCTCACTTCGTAATAGGCGGAGATGTTCCGCAGCAGGTTGTGCGAAGGGTTGAACCCGAACCGCTGCCCGATAAAGATGTACGGGCGCAGCTTGGTGCTGAAGTTGTAGTATTTGTTGGGATATTTTCCCGGCTCTCTTTTCCAGAACTCGTCGCCCGTGATGGTGGTCACGTACAGCCCGCAATAAAACGGTTCGAGCGTCCAGCGGGGATCGAAACTGATGCTCCACGGGATGTAGTTCTGCTTTACCGTAAAAGTGAGCCTTGTTTTTTCGCCCGCATATTTCTTCGGAAGGAATCCCCAGAGAAAGTCGGTTTCCCACTGGCATCGCTTGCCGTAGTCCCATCCGGCTCCGATGGCGAACATGCCCATTCCTCCGGCATACTGGAGCGAAGCCTGGGTGGGCTTCAGGCGTTCCCAGCGTTTGTATTTCAGATGGACGCGCTTGTCCCACCGCCGGGTCTGAACGGCCGGGGCGGGAATGGTATCTCCGGCACATACATGTACCGCAGGAGAAAGGAAAGCCGGCAGGATGCACAATATTTTAATAGGAAACCACTTCATAGGTATAATCGTTTTCGTTGATGGTAAACAGCAGGTATGAGCGTTTGTTTGCGGAGGCGCATTCGTAATACATCACGCCGTCTTCAAACAGTTCCTCGGCACTGACATTGTGCCCGTGTCCGTAAATACAGAACTGCAGTGAGGGGAAGGATGTTATCGTCTGCTCAAAGAAATAGGCCACGTTGTTGTTGAACTGCTCGGAGAAAGGGCCGGCGTGCATGGCGACTACCGTCTTTTCTATTCCTTCCGGAAGGTTCTGTTTGTCGTTGCTGATATACTGGAAATCGGGTATGGCCGTGTCGTAGCCGAACTCAAGGGCATTGGTGTTGAGGCATAGGAAGTGTACATTCCCGGCGTTGAACGAGAAGTTGTTTTCTCCGAAAATCCGGTTGAACACCTCTTCGCCCGTGGCAAGGCAGTCGTGGTTTCCCAGAATGCATACATAAGGCACGCTGAGCCGGTTGAGTATGTCGCGCTGCTTCTCAAACTCCAGTTTGAGTCCGAAGTCGGACAAGTCGCCGGTATGCACCACAAAATCAAGGTCTTTCTGTCCGTTGAGCGACTCTACCGCCTCTTCCGTTTCGTCATACCATCTCTGCGTGTCGCTGATGACGGCAAACGTGATGCGCTTCCGGCCTTCCAGCTCCGCTTCGATGCGCTGCATGTTCTTTGCGTTGATGCCCGTTTCTCCGTCAATGTCGAGGTCGTAGGGATGGTATTCGATCATGTCGCATCCTCCCGACGGAAACGTCAGGCAGCAGCACAAAAGCGCAGGCAAGATGTGAGTTCTGCAATTGTTCATAAATAAAGGTTTGGGCGAATGTCTGCCGCACATTGTTTTCCGAAGCCTTGAAATAGTCTGTCTTCAGCCTGGAGCCAACCATCTTTAAGTTGGAGATAAAGATTTTCCCCCGATTCCGGCTGTTTTCTTCTTGCTTTTTGGAGTCCGTCAGGCTGCATACACCCGCAAATGTTTATTTGTGTTGCAAATTTGAAGATAAAAAACAAAATTCAAAACATCAGAAAGACGCTAAAAGTGTTCCGTATGATTGTTTGGCGCAGAACGGAGAAAAAAATCCCAATTTTTAGGTATTTCATATCTCGCCGCCATGCGCTTATTTTGTCGTGTCAAATCAAAAACGAGAAAAATGAAAAAGACTGGTATTTTTTATGGTTCCACAACCGGAACGACAGAGTCGGTGGCCCGGTTGATTGCCGGAAAGCTGGGTATCTCGCCGGCTGATCTGCATGATGTGAGCAAAATGACCGCTGACAAGGTGGCTTCGTACGATGCGCTGATACTGGGCACTTCGACTTGGGGCGACGGCGAGCTTCAGGATGACTGGTACGACGGCATCAAGGTGCTGAAGGGTGCCGATCTGAAGGGAAAGACAATTGCCCTCTTCGGGTGCGGCGACTCTGAGTCGTATGCCGATACGTTCTGCGACGGCATGGGCGTGCTCTACGAGGATCTGAAGGACAGCGGATGCGTCTTTATCGGCGCGGTGCCCGAGTCGGACTATACCTACAGCGCGTCTGTCGCCGTGGCCGACGGGAAGTTTGTGGGGCTGGCCATCGACGAGATGAACGAAAGCGACAAGACGGAAGCCCGTGTGGAGTCGTGGACCGAGATGCTGAAAGCTGATTTAACCGTATAAAGACATAGCCTGCTTATGATTGCTCCCGATATCAATCCGATAGAACTCAAGGTGTTCTTGAACCATATTTATGAGCTGAAGAAAGGTGTGCGCCAGATGGTGCTTTATACCACGAACAAGAAATACGAAGCCTTTGCCGTGAAGCGGCTGAAGAGCCAGCGCATCCGTTTTGTGATTCAGGAGGTGGACAGCGAACGCATCAACCTGTTTTTCGGGAAGGCGGAGTGCATTGAGGCAATCCGTGTGATGGTGAAACGTCCGCTCAACGAGCTGACGCCTGAGGAGGATTTTATTCTGGGAGCGATGCTCGGATACGATATCTGCGCGCAGTGCAAGCGGTATTGCGACCGCAAGTCGCGCAAGAACTGCGTGATGAAAAACAACTGAGGAACTGTTTCGAATCTCTACATTTTTTCTGTTCGTTCATTGTTCTCGGACAACGGACAAACGTTTTTAATCAGGTTCTCTTTTTCTGCGGAGGCATGGCGGGCTTTCCTCCCGCTGTGCCTCCCGCTTTTGCACTTGTCTATTCCAGCAGTTCGTAGCTGCTCACCTGGATAGGCATGTCAAGGTTGTGCAGCACCTTTTCGAGCATGATTCCCTCCAGGTTGTTGTATTCGTAGCCGAAGGTGGCGCGTATGCCCTGCAGAATGAACTGGGTGGCGCGGTCGAGCGCGATGGGCAGACTGTCGCCCTGCATCAGCGATCCGGTGATGACGCTGGTAAACGTGTCGCCCGTGCCGGGATAGTGTGCGGGCAGGTAAGGGCAGGTAACCTTCCAGTAGCGGTTCCCGAACCGGTTGTATGCATAGACCGAGGTGGAGTGGGGGTCGTCCTTGACCGGCACGCTGGTTACGATGACGATGCTCGGTCCCTTGTCAGACAGAGCCTTGAGCGCAGCCTTCAGTTCCGCGTCGGTCATGCACTCCTGATAAGGCATGTCGAGCAGGCGGAACAGCTCCGTCATGTTCGGCGTGATGATGTCTGCCAGGCAGATCAGCTTCTTCATTTCGGTAACCATGTCTTCGGTGATCCCCTTGTAAAGGCTTCCGTTGTCCCCCATGACAGGGTCTACGACAACGAGGTCGGTAGGCCGCCGGAATCTTCTGATAAAGTCCTCCACAATCTGAGCCTGTTTCGGCGATCCGAGGTATCCCGAATAGAAAGCGTCGAAGCGCATGTCCAGTTCCTCCCATTTTTCGATGATCCGCTTCATTTCGTCGGTAAGGTCGAGGAACGAGTAGACAGGATACTGGGTGTGGTTTGAAAGGATGGCGGTGGGCAGGGGACACACCTGCAGTCCCATGGACGAAAGAATGGGTATCACAGCCATCAGCGATACCCGTCCCATTCCGGAAAGGTCGTGTACGGCCACCACTCTTTTTCCGTGGTTGTGGAAGAGCCGTTCGCAGGGAGTGCTGTCCGGCTGCGTGCGTGCGGCAGTCTTCTTCCGCTTGTATTTGTTCTCTTTTTCCCAGGCAGCCTTGCGCGCCTCGTATGCCTCGTATTGCTTTTCGATATAGTTGTCGGCCATGATGGTATATATTTGTAACAGTTTTTGCAAAGGACGTTACTTTTGGCGAATTGGGCAAACTTTTCGTCGTAAATCTGTATGGGGAATATGCCTCCTTGAAACCAAGAGCGGCAGAAGTATGGTTATAGGGTACTGATACAGTTCCTGCCGGTCAGTGTCCGATTGTGCTTTGTGCGAAAAGTATTGATAAAAATGCTGTATCTATTTCGACAATTTAACAGATAGCTAGTCTTATTTCTGGTTGTTGATTTGTAAATTTGCAATGCAAAATCGGACATCCGATAAGGGAATTACATTACCTTGGCAATTCGATATGTGATAAATGAGTTTATCCGATGTATTGAAAGTAATGGGACGGCTCTTTCCCTTAAAAACATAATTATTGCTGTATCCCGTCTGCAGAATTTTGATTACCGACAATCAAATTCAACATTAAACAGTAATAATTATGAAAAAGTATTGTAAAATTCCGTTTCTGGTACTGTTGGCCGTGTTGACAGTTCCGTGTTTCTTTTCTTGTAGTGACGACACTGAAGATGTCGTTGTCAATATGAATCCTCCCCAGTACGAATCTGTCAGCGGGAAATATGAAATCACAGACAGTTCTTCTCCGTATGCAAGCATTGAACTTGGGGCAAGCGGTGACTATGTCGTCATCAAACGCAGCGGCGGTTATGCTGTTTCTTCATTGCAAAAGGGAAATCTTTTTTCCCGGAAGGCCCCGGCAAGCAGGGCTGTGACGTATGACAACGTAGTCTATGGCACTTATATCCAAATCGACGATGAAACTTTCAATTTGGAGGGATTCGGTGTCATACAACTGAAATCAAACGGTGGTCAGGGAATTACAGATGTAATAATCAAACCTAATGGTGGAAACGAGATGGCTTTTGCCGTAAAAAAGGCCGCAACGATGGGCGATGATGACTTGACCAATGCTTTGTGCCGTACGTGGAAGGTGACGAATATACATGAGAGAGGATATGATTCGTACGATGGGGAATACGACGATACTTATACTCCTGATGAATATTACGGTGCGATATCGGAAGTTATGTTTTCTAAGTCGGGTACGTTTCTCAGTTTTTATAATGACAATGAAATAGAAGCTCATTTCTGGAAATGGGAAAACCAAGGCGAACGCCAGATCCGCTATTCATGGGATAACGTATGGAACAATGATGATGAAGAGGGCAATTTCACTGTAAACTTTTCGTCTGACAACAGACTTACCATTCATGAGTATTATAGGGATTATGAAACTGGTGAATGGTACGAATCCACGGTGGAACTGGTCGAGAAGAATCCGTCAGGAAGCGACGGGGATGAAGGAGATGTAACTGTTCCAACAGACAAGAATCCGGTTGAAAGGGTGTTTACGGGGAAACTGGTAGATGAAGTGGATGACCACGGATTGGACAAGTTCGTCTATGAGAGCGGTTTCCTTACTCAAGTGGATGACGGTGACGGATATAAGATAACATTCGAATATTACTATCTTGATCCAGACAAGCAGACTTCAGACCCTGATGTAAGATATACAAGAGAACGTGCTGATGGAAGTGTGTCCTATATTTATGACGTGTGGCTGAACGAATTGGGATTTGCCAGACGCATTGATTCAAAACATAATGATGAATATGGCGGTTTTGAATTCCAGTCCACTTGTGAGTATGATGAGGAAGGGCATCTCGTTTATATGAACGAAGGTCGGGAAGAAAGAGAATACTCTCTCGTTTGGACTGATGGAGATATAAGTCATATAGACATACAAGGTAGCCATACTCAATCTACTGATTTTAGTTATTCTGAAACTCTTAATGACAATAACCTGATGTTCTTTTACGACATTTATGATATGGATATAGAAGAACTGAAATATCTTTATTGGGCAGGGCTGCTTGGCGTATCTCCAAAACATTTAGTAACGATGTCAAATAGCGATGATGAACATTATCAATTTGAATGGGAATCCGATAAAGTCTTGTACAGGTCTGACGGTGGGAATTCCTGGACTGATTTAATACATTTTACGTTTGCGGATTAAGACGGTGTGATCGTTTTGCTTTCTTGAAAACGGCTTTTTCCGATGTTGGAAAGGGAGGGGTGCGTATCGTCCACCCTCTATATCGGACCGAGAGATCTTAAATGGAAAAGTCATATCAAAAAAGGGAAGAAAATTTGCAAATGCCGAATCTTTGACCCAACTTTGCGCCGACATAACGGAGATGCGTTTTGTAATCCTCATCGGAGGCTGGAAATGCCGGATAAGATGACTGGGTAAAACCAATCAGCTTGTCCGGCATTTCTTGTGTGTCCGGTGTGGAGAACGCTTGCACAAAATGAAAAGAATATGACAAAAGAACTTGATCTGACTCGGGGAAGCGTGCCGAAGGTGCTGCTTCAGTTTGCTGTCCCTTACCTGCTTGCCAATGTGCTGCAGGCGCTTTATGGAGGAGCCGACCTGTTTGTGGTCGGACAGTTTGACGATGCCGCCAGCGTGGCGGGAGTGGCTGTGGGAAGCCAGGTGATGCAGACCGTTACGGGCATCATTCTCGGCCTGACCACCGGCATTACGGTGCTTATCGGGATTGCCACGGGCGCGCGCAACAGCAAGGAACTGGCTGCCATTATCGGATCGTCTGTGTGGCTTTTTGCCATTGTGGGTGCCGCGTTGACTTTGCCGATGGCTGTTTTTCATAATCCGATAGCCGAGCTGATGCACACGCCGGCTGAGGCGATGCGCGATACGGAGCATTACTTGCTGATCTGTTCGCTGGGCATTCCCTTTATCATCGGCTACAATGTGGTGTGCGGCATTTTGCGCGGGCTGGGCGACTCGCGTACGCCGCTTTATTTTGTGGCTTTGGCCTGTGTCATCAATATTGTGCTCGACTTTGTGCTGGTTGGCGGATGCGGGATGCGTGCTGCGGGTGCCGCCATCGCCACTGTCGCTTCGCAAGGCATCAGCTTTGCCGCCGCGCTCTGGTTTCTTCACCGCCGCGGATTTCATTTCGAGTTTACCCGCCGTGACATCCGGATGAACGGCTATTTTTCCCGCCGCGTGCTTAAGCTCGGCGCTCCCATTGCCTTGCAGGATGCGCTGATCAACGTGTCGTTCCTGCTCATAACCGTGATAGTCAATCAGATGGGACTAATAGCTTCGGCCGCTCTCGGAGTGGTAGAGAAGATCATTGTTTTCGCCATGCTTCCTCCGATGGCTGTTTCTTCTGCCGTGGCTGCCATGACAGCGCAGAACTACGGTGCCGGACTCAGAGAGCGCATGAACCGCTGCCTGATGTCGGGCATCGGGATGTCGCTGGTGTTCGGAGTGTCGGTATGCGTCTATTCTCAGTTCCTTCCGGATACACTTACGGGCATTTTCACCCGTGATGCGGAAGTCATTGCGATGGCATCCGGGTATCTTCGCGGCTACAGCATCGACTGTGTGATGGTGAGCTTCATATTCTGCATCAATTCCTACTTCAGCGGCCAGGGCAATTCCTGGTTCCCGATGGTGCACAGTCTGATTGCTACCTTCCTGTTCCGTATTCCGTTGTCGTGGGCGTTCAGCCACATTGACCCGGGTTCTCTTGTGTGGATGGGGTTTGCGCCTCCTCTTTCCACCTCGGTTTCGCTGGTCATCTGTCTGTGGTATATCCGGCGTTGCAACAGGCAATATAAGGCCGGTATGCTGGCAGGGTGATCGGAGGCTGTCCGGCTTTTCGGGCTGGCGGTTGCTCCAGTCCCGCTTCCGGTTAGTGGGCTGCGATTGGAAGCGACTGCTTTTTTCGCTATCTTTGCTCCCGGATTTGAATTGAATCACTTGAAATTTTATCGTATGGACATACAGAATATTTTGTTGAATTTGAAGATAGAGAGTCTTAATGCCATGCAGCAGTCAATGGCTGAGGCTTATGTGAAGAATGACTCTGACCTCATCCTGCTGTCGCCTACGGGGTCGGGAAAGACGCTGGCCTATCTCATTCCCCTGGTCATGTCGCTTCGCCAGGATGTCAGAGGCGTGCAGGCGGTAGTGATGGTTCCTTCGCGCGAGCTTGCCTTGCAGATCGAGCAGGTGTTCAAGTCGATGGGAACCGGCCTGGCCGTGATGAGCTGCTACGGCGGACGTCCTGCGATGGACGAGCACCGGACGATGCAGAGCCTGGAACCGTCGGTGATTGTGGGTACGCCCGGACGGATGAACGATCATCTGACGAAAAAGAACTTTGATGCCGCAGCCGTGCGTACCTTGGTTATCGATGAGTTCGACAAGTGCCTGGAGTTCGGCTTCCAGGACGAGATGGCCGAAGTGATAGGCAAGCTGCCATCGCTCCGCCGCCGTATACTTCTGTCGGCTACGGATTCGGAAGAGATTCCCTCTTTTACCGGCATCCGCCGCGCGGTGCGGCTGAACTTCCTTGGCGGTGACACGCCGGGTGCTTCCGGCCGCCTCCATATATATAAGGTAATGTCGCCGATAAAAGACAAGCTCGAAACGCTTGGCAAACTGCTGTGTTGTCTGGGGCAAGAGCCTACGCTTGTGTTCTGCAATTACCGTGAGAGTGTGGACCGCGTGGGGCAGTTCCTTCGCTCGCAGAAGATCGAGTGCGGAGTTTTTCACGGTGGAATGGAGCAGGAAGCCCGCGAGCGCGCCCTTTACAAGTTCCGCAACGGAAGCTGCCACGTGTTCATATCGACCGATCTGGCAGCGCGCGGACTTGACATTCCGACTATCCGGAATGTGGTGCATTACCATTTGCCCGTCAATGAAGAAGGGTTCATCCATCGCAACGGACGTACAGCCCGCTGGGAAGCCGATGGAAACGCCTTTATCATTCTTCATCCGGAAGAAACGCTTCCGGAGTATGTCAAGCCCGAGCCTGAAAGCTTCGTTTTTCCGGAAAAGATACCCGCTCCCTCGCTTTCACGGTTTGTGACTCTTTACTTCGGAAAGGGCAAGAAAGACAAGATAAACAAGATCGATATTGTCGGATTCCTGTCGAAGAAAGGCAACCTGAAAAAAGACGAAATCGGTCAGGTGGACGTGAAGGACCATTACGCTTATGCGGCTGTTGCGAGAGAAAAAGCCAAGCAAGTGTTAAAATTGGTGCAGAATGAAAAGATTAAAGGGGTAAAAGCTTTGATAGAACTGGCAAAATGATATCTTTGTGTCAGATATGAGAATCGGGGGAAGCGTCCCCCGTTCATTTTGCTATGTATTGTTCGGCACAGACTGCATAGTATAGATTGAAGTGTGTCAATAAGTAAGCAAAAACACGTTTCGGTTGGTATTTTGAAAGAAAATCTTTCATCTCCATGTAAAATTATTATCGTTTCTTTTGGTTTTCTAAAATAAATCGCTAAATTCGCAAATGTGAGTTAGATGAAAATGATTGTCAAACCAATAAACAAACTACCAATGAAGAAACACAATTTTAATGCGGGACCTTCTATTCTGCCTCGCGAAGTAATTGAGAAAACAGCTCAGGCCATCCTTGATTTCAATGGCTCAGGACTTTCGTTGATGGAAATCAGTCACCGCGCTAAAGATTTCCAGCCGGTGGTGGACGAAGCGGTTGCCTTGTTCAAAGAACTTTTGGATATTCCGGACGGTTATTCGGTGTTGTTCCTTGGCGGAGGCGCCAGCCTGGAATTCTGCATGGTGCCGTATAACTTCCTCGAAAAGAAGGCTGCTTATCTGAATACGGGAGCATGGGCAAAGAAGGCCATGAAGGAAGCGAAGGCTTTCGGTGAAACCGTTGAGGTGGCTTCTTCTGAAAAAGACACTTATACGTATATCCCGAAAGGATTTGAAGCGAATGTTCCGGCAGACGCCGACTATTTCCATATCACTACCAACAATACGATTTACGGAACGGAGCTGCATGCCGATCCGACAGTGCCGGTGCCGATGGTGGCCGACATGTCGTCGGATATTTTCTCGCGTCCGGTCGACGTGTCAAAGTACATCTGCATTTATGGCGGCGCGCAGAAGAATCTGGCTCCGGCAGGTGTGACTTTCGTTATCGTTAAGAACGATGCGCTGGGCAAGGTGTCCCGCCACATACCGACCATGCTGAACTATCAGACGCATGTTGACAAAGGCTCTATGTTCAATACGCCTCCGGTAGTGCCTATTTATGCGGCTTTGCAGACGTTGCGCTGGCTGAAGGCTCAAGGCGGCGTAGAGGAGATGCAGCGCCGTGCGAAAATGCGTTCGGACATGCTGTATGGCGAAATCGACCGCAACCGGTTGTTCCGCGGTACGGTGACGGATCCTGAAGACCGCTCGTATATGAACATCTGCTTCGTGATGGCGGACGAATACAAGGAACTGGAAGCGGACTTTCTGAAGTTTGCTACCGACAGAGGCATGGTGGGCGTGAAGGGTCACCGCTCGGTAGGCGGATTCCGTGCTTCCTGCTACAATGCGCTTCCGGCAGAAAGTGTGCAGGCGCTGATCGACTGCATGAAGGAATTTGAAAAGGCGCATTGATCGTTTTATTGCTGATACAGGGACACAAAGGGCAGAGGCTGCTTTTGGGTATGCGCTGCCCTTTGTGTTTCTTCATTTATTTATTCACCCTTAATTCTTAATTTATGAAAGTACTGGTTGCAACTGAAAAGCCGTTTGCCAAAGTGGCGGTCGACGGCATTCGCAAGGAAATAGAAGATGCGGGCTACGAACTGGCTCTGCTTGAAAAATATACAGACAAGCAGCAATTGCTGGATGCGGTGAAGGATGCCAATGCACTTATTATCCGAAGTGATATTGTAGACAAGGAAGTGCTCGATGCGGCAAAAGAACTGAAGATTGTCGTGCGTGCGGGAGCAGGTTATGACAATGTCGATCTCAACGAGGCCACGGCTCATGGTGTCTGTGTGATGAATACGCCGGGACAGAATTCAAATGCGGTGGCTGAACTTGCTTTCGGCCTGATGATCATGGCTGTACGCAACTTCTACGACGGCAAGTCGGGAACCGAACTGAAAGGAAAAAAACTGGGCATTCATGCTTACGGCAACGTGGGGCGCAATGTGGCGCGAATTGCCAAAGGTATAGGCATGGACATCTACGCTTATGACGCTTACTGTCCGAAAGAGGCGATGGAGGCCGACGGCATCAAGCCGGTAGAGAGTGCGGAAGAACTGTATGCTACGTGCAACGTCGTTTCGCTGCATATACCTGCCACTCCGGAAACGAAGGGTTCTGTCAACTACGACCTGGTGGGACGTATGCCGAAAAATGGCTTGCTGGTCAATACGGCACGCAAGGAGGTCATTAACGAAGAAGAACTGATACGGCTCATGAACGACCGGCCGGACTTGAAGTATGTGACGGACATCATGCCCGTACACAACGAGGAGTTTGCCGAGCAGTTCCCGGGCCGCTATTTCTCTACTCCGAAAAAGATGGGCGCGCAGACTGCCGAAGCAAACATCAATGCGGGCATAGCTGCTGCCAGACAGATTGTGGGCTTCCTGAAAGACGGATGCGAGAAGTTCCGCGTGAACAAGTGAGATAAGAATCAGTGGTTGAATTTAAAACGACAGGCTTTAATGACGGGGGTGCGTTCTGCACCGGCCGTCATTGACTGCCGGTTGCAAATAAAAAAGCGATGGTCAAGATAAAACCTTTCAAAGGAATACGTCCTCCGAAAGAACTGGTGGAGGAAGTGGCTTCGCGTCCTTACGATGTACTTAACTCTGAAGAGGCACGTGCGGAAGCCGAGGGCAACGAAAAGTCGTTGTACCATATCATCAAGCCGGAGATCGATTTTCCGGCAGGTACTGACGAGCATGATCCGAGAGTTTACGGCAAGGCGGCAGAGAATTTCCGGATGTTTCAAGACAAGGGATGGCTGGTGCAGGACGAAAAGGAGTGCTATTACATCTATTCGCAAACCATGAACGGAAAAACGCAGTATGGTTTGGTAGTGGGGGCTTATGTAGACGATTATCTGAACGGCTCCATCAAAAAACACGAGCTGACACGGCGCGACAAGGAGGAGGACCGCATGAAGCATGTGCGGGTGAACAACGCGAACATTGAACCGGTGTTTTTCGCTTACCCGGAGAACAGGACGGTGGATGCCATTGTAGCGAAATATACGGCAGGGGAGCCTGTCTATGATTTCATCGCTCCGGGCGATGGATTCGGACACAAGTTCTGGGTGGTGGACAACGACGAGGATATCAGGGCCATCACGGAGATTTTTGCAGAAATGCCTGCCATGTACATTGCCGACGGGCATCACCGCAGTGCGGCTGCCGCGCTGGTGGGGGCGGAGAAGGCAAGGCAGAACCCGAACCACCGGGGCGATGAGGAATACAATTATTTCATGGCGGTGTGTTTCCCGGCCGACCAGTTAACCATCATCGACTATAACCGGGTGGTGAAAGATCTGAACGGACTGACTCCTGCACAGTTCCTTGAAGCGCTGAAGAAGCATTTCACGGTAGAAGAGAAAGGTACGGAGATTTATCGTCCGGCTGCTCTGCACAACTTTTCGCTCTATCTGGACGGCAAATGGTATAGTCTGACTGCTCATCCCGACACTTACGATGACAACGATCCGATTGGCGTGCTCGACGTAACCATCTCTTCCGGCCTGATCTTGGATGAGATTTTGGGAATCAAGGACCTGCGCACCGACAAGCGGATTGATTTTGTTGGCGGCATCCGCGGACTGGAGGAGTTGAAGAGGCGGGTCGACAGCGGTGAGATGAAACTTGCGCTGGCTCTCTATCCAGTTTCGATGAAGCAGCTGATGGATATTGCGGATTCGGGCAACATCATGCCCCCGAAGACCACTTGGTTTGAGCCGAAGCTGCGTTCGGGGCTTGTGATTCATAAGCTGGAATAGGGAATCTGGAGAGTCGGTATCAGGAAAGGCTTGTGCTGCCCCAAAGACTCCGCTTTTATGTTTTTGGGAAGGGAGGGCTGCGTGTATTGTCAGCCCCCTGGCAGTGCGCCGATGCTGATCTAGAAACTGTCGTTTAAATTTCCCGATAGGGCAGTATTCTATCAGGTTCTTTTGCGTTTGTTTCCGGCCTGTTTTCCCGGCTCTATTCGTCAGACGCTCCATAAAATCAGCGAAGCATCCTTGAAGACAATTCGCAGATAGGCCTGAGCAAAATAAAACGAACTTTTATGTTGGCGGAAATTGTAAAAATGTATGACATTTCCGGCACAACCAACCGAAATATTCACTACTTTTGCGGCGAATTTCAAGAAATGCCGGAAATATATGCCTAACACTACATTCAAAGGTTTTGCTTATGGAGCGATAGCCGCAGCCAGCTACGGCTTGAATCCCCTTTTCGCCCTGCCGCTCTACAGTGCAGGGATGAACCCTGATTCGGTGCTGTTCTACCGCTATGGGATTGCCGTGGTGATGCTTTTCGTGCTGATGCTCGTCCAGAAACAGTCGTTTGCGCTGAAGAAGGCGGAGGTAGCTCCGCTTGTCCTCATGGGCATCCTTTTCTCTTTTTCTTCGCTTACACTTTTCATGAGCTATAATTACATGGATGCGGGCATCGCCTCCACCATCCTTTTCGCCTATCCGGTTCTGGTGGCCATTATTATGGCGGTCTTTTTCAAGGAAAAGGTGTCGTTTGTCACCATGTTCTCCATCGCCCTGGCCTTTACGGGCATCATGCTGCTCTATCGCGGCGAAGGCGGCAAGACCCTGAGTCTGCTGGGCGTATTGCTGGTGTTCATTTCTTCGCTGACTTATGCCATCTATATTGTGGGCGTGAACCGCTCTGTGCTGCGCGAGATGTCTACGCTGAAGCTTACTTTCTATTCCGTACTGTTTGGAATGAGCGTTTATATCGTCAGACTGAAATTTGGCCTCATACTCCAGCCCATACCTTCGGCCGAACTTTGGCTGAATCCCGTCGGGATGGCGTTGTTCCCTACGATTATTTCGCTGATATTCATGACGAAGTCCATTCATTACATCGGCTCAACCCCTGCCGCTATCTTGGGGGCGCTCGAGCCTATTACGGCTTTGGTGATCGGCGTTACGATATTCGGCGAGGCGTTGACTCCCCGGATTATTCTGGGCATCATTCTGATACTGTCGGCGGTGATGCTGATTATCGTGGGGAAGTCGCTGATGCGGGCAATCCGTGTCCGCCTGTTGCACAAATAATACGGCAGGTTCATGATGCAGGATGATACCTACAAAACCATCACCGGCATGTCGGAAGCGGTGTTCACTGAAAAGCGGAGCAAGTTCATCGCGGCTGCCATTCCTGTGCGTACCCTTGAAGAGGTAAAGTCGCATCTTGAAGCCTGGCAGAAGAAATATTACGATGCGCGCCACGTGTGCTATGCCTATATGCTTGGTGCCGAGCGGAAAGACTTTCGTGCAAACGACAATGGAGAACCGTCCGGAACGGCAGGAAAACCCATCCTTGGACAGATCAATTCGCGTGAGCTGACAGACGTGCTGGTTGTCGTTGTGCGCTATTTCGGAGGCATCAAGCTGGGAACAAGCGGACTGATAGTGGCATACCGCACGGCGGCTGCCATGGCTCTGGACGAGGCGGAAATCATCGAAAAGACAGTTGACGATACGGTAACGGTGGCTTTTGAATATCCTTTCATGAACGATGTGATGCGCATCGTAAAGGAGGAGTCGCCTGAGATTCTGGAGCAGTCATACGACATGGACTGCCTGATGACGCTACGCATCCGCCGCTCGATGATGGAGAAGCTGCGTGCCCGTCTGGAGAAGGTGGAAACGGCGAGGATACTTGACCGGACAATTTAAACGACAGGCTCTTAAATGTTTTTTCACTGAAACTTTTGCTTTTACCGAAAGAAACGCTATCTTTGTAAAAAGACCTTAATTAGCGAGTTATGAGGCGTTTTGCTTGGCAGACAGTAGTGGCGATTGCCCTTTCTTTCACCGCTTGTGACAATCGGGAGGTGGAAGTCGTTCCTGCGGACATTGCTGAGCCGGCAGCCTCAGACACGATAGAGGTTGTGCTTCCTTTTGAGCGGAGGACACTTTCCGCTTCCGACATTATCCTTGCCAAAGAGTTCCTTTATGACAAGTATACGCTTGAAGACACTTATCCTTATCAGGATACGGTGCGTTCGTTCAAGTGGGATATCATCCGCCAGTGTCTTGCCTTTGTCGAGAATATCCAGCTCGAGCCGCGTCACTGGGCCGTTCTGCAGAATTACAAGAACATGTATGGCGAAGCGCCGGTAGTTGCGAACTATGTGCGCAATGAATTTGACCGCGTTTCGGATACGCTGGGCGTCGAGCGCTATCAGTCGGTTCCCCTTTATCTTCCGGCTGATACGGTGACGCCCGTGCGCTATGGGCGCGACGGCTCGCTCGTCTATCTTCAGGGAAAGACAGGCAGCTATTGCCGTCTGGTTCCGGTGACGGTGGAAAGCGAGTGGCTGGCTCCGGAGAGGTATGTCAGGGAACTACCGGACACGACGTATTTTTCACATGTCATTTTTGTTGACCGGGGAGATCAGAATATAGCCACGCTCGAACGCAAGGCAAAAGGGGAGTGGCTTGTCCGGAGCATGAATCCTGCCACAACGGGACGGCATAACCCTCCTTACGGGCACGACACGCCGCTCGGCATGTTCGTAATCCAGCAGAAGAAGCCGAAGATGGTTTTCCTTAAAGACGGTTCACAGGCTACGGGAGGGTATGCGCCCTATGCAAGCCGCTTTACGAACGGAGCCTACATTCATGGGGTACCGGTAAATGTGCCGCGCACGGCAATGATAGAATACAGCTGGTCGCTCGGAACGACTCCCCGTTCGCACATGTGCGTGCGGAACGCCACCTCACATGCCAAGTTTATATATGACTGGGCTCCGACATTCAATTCGCTTGTGGTGGTCATTGAATGACCGGAGCGGTAAGCGTCTGTTTGAATTTATATTGTCAGCTTTCCTTTGCTTTTGCGGTCTGTTCTTATGTCAATTTCTGATTCCGAGCCATTTGCCGTAGGTCAGCATCCGCCAGACCCATTCCAATGGTCCGAACTTGAAGGCGGACATCCATCCTGCACTGAATGCCATTTGAAAAAGAAATACGGCCAGCACAACAATTTCGGTCTGTAACAATCCAAAAGTAGTCCCTAAGCCCATGCCAATGCCATAGAACAGAAACATACCGATAACGGACTGTCCGATGTAATTGGTCAAGGCCATCCGTCCTGTCGGTGCGAGCCACTTCCATGCCGTTCCGTTCTTTGTCCTCAGATAGAAAAGACCTGATCCGGCAGCGTATGCGAAGCCGAGCGGGTAGACGCTGGCAAGATAAAACACGCTGTGCATGGCGATGCCAAGCGGATGCCGGCCCATTGCGCTCCATACGTAAAGGAAGGAGCAGGGAAGGCCTATTGCCAGACCGTAGCGGAACACTTTCGACAGCAGTGCCTTTTTCTCTTCCATATCGGCATATATCCGGTTCCGTCCGATGAAGAAGCCTGTCAGGAATAAGCCCAGCACCTTGAAGTAACGGTTGCCCTCTATAAACTCCTGCATCCGCACGAAAGCTCCCTGTACCAGAAACTGGAACACCGTGCCATAGTCTTCCGCGTCGCGCAGCCAATATGCGAAGTTGTCAGCGTTGATGCCATATCTTGCGCAATACATTTCCTGCAAGCGGACAAAGGGAAGTGCCAGACTGGTGTGGGTTATCTCGCAAACAAAATCTATAAGAACGGGCAGGAGCAGGAAAAAGGCTGCCCATCGGAGCAATCCCTTGTCAGACATGCGGCGGAAAAGAGGCAGCAGCATCCCAAGCAGCGCATAGAGCATCAGTATGTCGCCGCTCCAGATAAACATCAGGTGCATGAATCCGATGACAAGCAGCAGACCCATCCGCCGGTAGAAGATGCGGAAGCCGTTTGCTCCTTTCCGTTCCGCATTGCGGATGATAATGGAAAAGCCTATGCCGAACAGGAGGGAAAAGAGCGTATAGAATTTCCCGTCGACGAAGATATACAGCAGCCAGCGGGTTATGTTGTCTGCCGCGGCTGTACTCATTGATGATTTCACTTCCTGCGGAAGAAAATTATAGAGGGAAAACTCCGGGAAATTGGCCATGCAGATGCCCAGCAGGGCGAAACCGCGCAGGATATCCAGAATGGCAAACCGTTCTGACGCTTTTACAGGGGAAATGTCTTTTGTTGTATTCATCATTTATTGTTTTCTGTTTACCAATAAAACACTGCCTAATATGACTGCCAGTCCGGACAGTTGGACTGCCGTAATCTCTTCTCCGCCCAGACCGCCGATGATGACTGCCACAACCGGATTGACATATGCGTGGGTAGCCACTTCTGTTGCTGGACGTACTTTCAGCAGCCATACATAAGCGGAATAAGCCAGCAGCGAGCCGAATGTGATCAGATAGAGCAGCGACCACCATGCCGGGAGAGGAACAGACCGGAAAGATACTTCCTGCCATTCACCCGAAGGTACGGCACATATCCAGAACATCAGACTTGCGAAAAGCATTTGCCATGCCGATCCGGCAAAGCCGTTCACCTCCTCTACCGCCGAGGAGCGGTATTTGGCATAAAGCGAACCGAGCGACCACGAAATGCAGCCGGCCATCAGAATCAGGATGCCGTATTCGCTATGGGGAATGGCGGAACGCTCTGTATCCAGTTGCTCGATGTAAAGCATTCCGACACCGGCAAATCCCAGAAGGACTCCGGCGACGGTTGCCGTCCGGCGGAAGTTCCGCTTCCACATCGGCACATCCAGCAGCATAATCCATATCGCGGTGGAAGAGGCTACAATCGCCACCACGCTGCTGCTGACATACCGCTGCGCCAGCATGATGACCGCCATATCGGCAAAGAGCAGGACGATGCCGCTGACTGCCGAACGGCGGATCAGTGCAGGCTGCCAGACATTCTCGCCCCGCATCCGGCAAAGCGCAAGCAGAATTGCTCCTGCCGCGCTGAACCGCAATGCGCCGAGCAGGAACGCGGGCAGTCCGTCCAGCGCCACGCCTATGAAATAGTAGGTGGAACCCCATACCACATAAATCAGGAAGTAGGCGGTGATGACGGCGTACCAGTTGGCTGTGGCTTTCATGTCATTTCTTCCGTTCTTCTATGATACAATCGGCAGGAGCCTTGATGTTTTCGTCTATCGTGACGGAACCGATGGAATCTGCCACGATATGTCCGGACATGGGATTCTTGACGTTTGTAATCGTCCCGCATATGTCGGCTTCCAGTGTGGAATACTCGAAAGCGCGGTCGCAGGCGGCATCAAACGTGCAGTTCTCCAGTATCAGGTCGTGCGCATAGCAGAGCGGCTGTTCTCCTGTGATGTGGCAGTTCACCAGACGCAGGTTCTTCGAGTGCCATCCCAGATATTCTCCGTTCAGTTCGGAATCATAGATTGTCACGTTTTCCACTTCCCAGAAAGCGTCCTTGGTCGTTATCTTCGCATGGTGTATTTCCACGTTCTTTGCATATTGAAAGACGTATTTGCTGTCGCTTTCCAGGCCGTCCACGCGGATGTTGCTGCTGAACATGAAGGGATACGTGCCCCCATGCAGCCTGAGATTCCTGATACGGATGCGGTCGCACCTCCAGAACACCTCGTCCGCATCGTTCATTTCGACATTTTCAATCTCGATGTCGTTCATTTCCCGAAACATCTTAGGTGCGTCTATGACTGTATTCTTCATCGTCAGATGGTCGGAATACCACAGTGCGGAGCGTCCGCCAACGGCGAAGTAGCAGTCCTGTATGGTAAACCCGTGCACGTGCCAAAAGGGGTAGTTTCCCTCGAAGCGGCAGTTGGTCGCTACGATGTTGCTGCATTCCTTGATGGCAGATTCGCCAGCAAGGATGGTTACGTTGTCCAGGTGCACATCATGCGAGGCGAACAGCGGACGTTCGCCTCCAAATTCTTTGTCTTTAATCAGTTGCATATCATTTATCGTTCAAGTTTGTTGTTTATAATTCAAGTTTTCATGTCACGTACATCTTCCGTTGAAATCAAAGCGCACATAAGCGATATTTGCCTGCCTGAGCCTGGCTGCCACTGCATTGATTACCCGGTCTTGTTTGTCAGACATAAAGCCGTGCATCAGGATAACCATAGGATAGGTTTCGCCGGAACGTAAATCCGGATGATAGACCATTGCAGACAAGTTGCCGGAACTCCCGGCTATATTGATTGCATATTCCACGGCAGAAGAATCCCCTTCCGCTCCGGTTTTAACGTATTCCGTTTCTTCATTGCCTTTGCATGATATGCTGATGAAGAAAGAGAAAAATAGAATAGGTGTGGCCAGTTTCTTCCTGAGAAAAGGAATCACATTCGTTTTTGTTTAATTTTCATTTCTGATTTTCAGCTATTGCAAACCTTACGCTCACGTTTCCGCTGCCCAAGGCTGCGGCAAGCCCTTCGGGACTGTCTGTCTGTCCCAGACGTGTGTAGCTGTAACCGGACGGAAAGGTTTCATAAAAGAGAACAACGCAGGACGAGCCATAGAGCATCAGGTCGCCCGTCCGGATAGTTCCCGGCCGGGAACTTTCCGTAGGCAGACTGCTGTCCAGATAATGGTATTTTTCGTTGCCGTTCATCTCGTTCATGTCCAGCGTAAGGGGAAGCATGGCTGCAAAGGCCCGTGCCGCGTCGTTGTCTTCAAGCGTGGCGGAAAATGACGTTCCGTTTGCTGAGATCGTAATGTTTCTTTCCATAAGTTCGTTGTTGTTACCGTTGTTGTCATCAGTGTTTTCTTCATTGCCGCCTTCGCCTTCATCCGATGGCAGTGCCGGAGTTTCCGTCTTTTCTTCCGTCGGGTCATCGTCCGAACAGGCAGTAAGGGCGTTTGCCGTGAGAAGGAGGAGAGTTGCCAGTCCCCAGCAGTTGATCAGCCGTTTCATATCACTTCAGGTATTGGTTATAAAATGCCGCAATCTTGCCGAACGGTATCTTTCCCAGATTGTCGTACAGGTCGGTATGGTTGGCTCAGCTGCCTGCGCATTTCGTAACGGGCATCGGCGTTGTTGTTGGCATCGAAATAACCGTTGGCAGTTCCCCGGCAGATGTCATACATGGTGGATGCCACCGTTGCCTTGACGCGCGTGTCCATAGCCGCCGCATTGATGGCGAAATCGCCGAAATCGCAGATGCCGAGTATGCCGATGCGTTCAGCGTCCACATCGTCACGGGTGGCCAGATAATCCACTGCTGCACTGAAATCTTCCGTGTTGATGTCCGGAGATGCCACACTGCGTAGCTGTCCGCCGCTTTCTCCGGTAAATGAAGGGTCGAAAGCGATGGTCAGGAATCCGTGTTCGGCCAATGTCTGCGCATAAAGTCCCGATGCCTGCTCCTTCACCGCTCCGAACGGGCCGCTGACAGCTATCGCCGGGAGCTTGCCTTCCGCATTCTTCGGAATATATAAGTCGGCGGCAAGCGTGATGCCGTATCGGTTGTGGAAAGTAATCTTGCTGTGGGTTACTTTGTTGCTTTGGGGGAAAACCTTATCCCATCCGGCTGTCAGGTTCAAATGCTCTTCCTGAAACTTCATCGTGCGGTCGTTTTGTGCAAAGCCTGTCATGTTGAAAGCCAGCAGACCAGCGGTGAGGATTGTCATTAACTTCATATGCTTATGCTTTTTTGATGGTTGCTCCTGTATTGTTTCATGTTGCAAAAGTAGTTGTTTGCATGCATACGGCGAATACCTGTATGGTGGATAAAAGTACCTCTTTTACGGATTTGTTTCAGATTCCGTCTGCTGAGTATCAACAACGTACCCCTGTTACGGGAAAAAGTACCCCATTTACGTTTATCCGGCGGACACATTTTTTACTTTATATGGAAAAGACTACCTTTGCGGCAAACAATAGAAAAGCTGTATGGAAATAATAGAAGCAGATACCATTGAACAGTACAATCGTTTCTTCGGTTTTCAGACCAGGCATCCGCTGGTGAGTATTGTACATTTCGACCGTTCGGAAAACCAGCCGACGCATAAGATGACGTTCGGATTCTATGCGCTGTTTCTGAAAAAGACGGTGGGATGTACCATCAATTACGGAAAAACAAAATACGACTTCGACGATGAAACCGTGGTCTGTTTCGCTCCGGGGCAGACGGTCGGCATTCACCGTATCGAAGACGGCCCCGTGCCTGAAGCTGACGCGCTGCTGTTTCATCCCGATTTCCTGCTCCGCACCCCATTGGCGCAGAAGATGAAACAGTATAGCTTTTTTTCGTATCCGTCCAATGAGGCGCTTCACCTGTCAGCAGATGAACGCTCCATCGTGCAGGATTATATGAGCAAGATAGCCCATGAACTGGAGCATCCCATCGACAAGTTTTCCAAACCGCTGATAATCTCCAATATTGAGGTGCTGCTCAACTACTGCATGCGCTTCTATGAACGCCAGTTTGTCACTCGCGAAGTGCTGAACAACGATATCCTTGTCCGTTTCGAGCAGTTGCTGGACGAGTATTGGGATTCCGGCACGGCACGTTCGCAGGGACTGCCCACCGTGAAATATTTTGCCGAAAAAGTTTGCCTTTCTCCCAACTATTTTGGCGATCTGGTGAAGTCGGAAACCGGCAAGACTCCGTATGAACTGATCCAGGTCAAGATAACGGAAATAGCAAAGAACGCCTTGCTTGATCCGGACCTGAATACGAAGCAGATTGCGGATATGCTGGGCTTTCAGCATCCGCAGCATTTTCTGCGCTTCTTTAAGAAGCAAGTCGGGTATACGCCGAAAGAATACCGGGCAATGAATTGAGTGTTGGGGCTGCAGACGTTTGTCGGCGTTCCTGATTCCGGCGGATCCGGAGCGGAGAAATATTGATTTCTTTCTGAAAATTAGTGCGGTATGTAAAAAAAAACTTGTAACTTTGCACCCGAATTACCGGATTTTTCGTTTCATGTCTTATCTGATGAACTGTTTTCAGCGCCGCTCCGGTTGGGGCTGTGCTGCGCGGAGGATTTTGTTTTCCGCTTTGCTGCTTGTTCTTCCATGTGCCTATGTCGGTACGGGTGTGTTGCGCTCAGAGGTTTCCGTTACGGACGCGAAAGCCGAAAAAAATGAGATTGTCCGTCTTTACCGTTCCATGCAGCTTGAAGGGGTAGTCAATTGGAAGGCCTTCCGTCAGGCGGTGGCCGGATACAACAAGATCGCGGGGAAGAAACGCGAGGTTCTTACACTGATCGACTTCTCGAAACCTTCCACCGAAGAGCGTCTGTATGTGTTTGACATGAAACACCGCAGGATGCTTTATTCTTCTGTCGTTTCGCACGGAAAGAACAGCGGGGAAAACTATGCGCGTTCATTCTCGAACAAGGTGGGCTCTTATAAAAGTTCCCTCGGATTTTATCTTACCTCTTCAACCTATCAGGGAAAAAACGGCTATTCACTGCTTCTTGACGGACTTGAGAAAGGCATCAACGACCGTGCGCGCGAGCGTGCCATTGTGGTTCACGGAGCCTCCTATGCCAATCCTTCCGTAGCCAAGGGAGGCCGTCTGGGCAGAAGCTTCGGCTGTCCTGCGCTTCCAACCGCACTTGCCCGTCCTGTCATCGATGCCATCAAGGGCGGGAGCGTGATGTATATCTATGCCGAGAATCCCGACTATCTTGCCAACAGCTCCATCCTGCGTCCTTCTGACCTGCTCTGACCGGGGCGTTTCCGTCCGGCCAGGGTTTATCTCAGGTCGATGATTTCCGCGTCCGGATACTTTGACCTGTCAAACCGGAAAGCCGAGTCGTTCAGATTCTGCTTCGTCTGGTACGACTGCACATAAAATTCCTGCTTTTCTCCGTTCTGCAGCGTGATGCAGATGTATTGCGGCTGCGAGGCGGACGACACGTTGATAGTGATGCTCTTTACGTCCTGTTCCGTTTCGGGCGTCAGTATCACTTCCTCTCCCTGTTTCCCTTTATGGGATTTTGTTCCGGCATACCGGTAGTTGAATCCCTGCTTGTATGAGTTGACCAGCGCGTAAGGGTTTACGCTCTGCACTTCTTCGGGAGAAGGTTCGGAAACGTTCACTTCGTCGTTCTGCTTCACGTAGCTCCATTGGGTAGTTCCGTCAAACCATGTTTCTATCCCTCCGCAGTTCAGGTAAAACTTGTTTCCCTTCACTTTCAGCGTTCCGTCCTGGGTGCCGCCGAAGCGGATGCTGACAGCTCCTGCCTGCTGGTAGGACGCTGCCATCTTGTCGAGTATGGCACGTGCCTTTGCGTCATGTTGGGCGAACCCTCCCAGGCATGTCAGCAAAAATCCGGCCAGTAAAATGTTTTTCCGCATGTTCTTGTCTGATTGAATTTGTTTCTTGTTTTCGGAGGCCGGCAATCAGTTCTTCAGATTGCTCATGCGCATTTGCAGGTCGTTTTCGTCTACGCACAGCACGTCGCGCGCTTTGCTTCCGTTTGTCGGACCTACGATGCCCGCATGTTCCAGCTGGTCCATGATGCGCCCTGCACGGTTGTAGCCGATGGAAAACTTCCGTTGGATGAGCGACGTAGAGCCTTGCTGGTGGTAAATGAGCAGCCGCGCCGCTTCTTCAAACAGCGGGTCAAGCTTGTTCATGTCTACCTCGGAGGATGAAGAAGAGCCGCTGTTTTCGTCCACTTCAGGAAGCATGAAAGCGGTCGGGTAGCCCTGCTGCCGGCTGATGTAGGCTACAATGTCTTCCACTTCCGGCGTGTCGACGAACGCACACTGCACGCGCACCGGGTCATTTCCCTGCAGGTACAGCATGTCGCCCTTACCGATCAGCTGCTGTGCTCCCGGGCGGTCCAGAATGGTACGCGAGTCCATCATCGAAGCCACGCGGAAAGCCACGCGTGCCGGGAAGTTCGCCTTGATCGTACCTGTGATGATGTTTGTGGTCGGACGCTGGGTAGCGATGATGGCGTGGATGCCCACCGCACGTGCCAGCTGAGCGATACGGCAGATCGGCAGTTCCACCTCTTTTCCCGCCGTCATGATCAGGTCGCCGAACTCATCGATGATGACCACGATGTAGGGCAGGAAGTGATGTCCGTTTTCCGGATTCAGTTGCCTGTTGATGAATTTCTTGTTGTATTCCTTGATATTCCGGCATCCGGCGTCGCGCAGCAGTCCGTATCGCGTGTCCATTTCCACACACAGCGAGTTGAGCGTCTGCACCACTTTCGATGTGTCAGTGATGATGGCGTCTTCCGCGTCGGGCAGTTTGGCCAGGTAGTGCCGTTCGATAGGCGCGTACACGGCAAATTCCACCTTTTTCGGGTCGATTATCACGAATTTCAGTTCGCTCGGGTGCTTCTTGTAGAGCAGCGAGGTTACGATTGTGTTCAGGCCGACTGATTTACCCTGGCCCGTAGCACCTGCCACCAGCATGTGGGGAGCTTTTGCCAGGTCCACCATAAACACTTCGTTCGTGATGGTTTTTCCGAAAGCTACCGGAAGGTCGAAAGTCGTTTCCTGGAATTTCTTGCTCATCAGGATCGACCGCATGTGCACGATGCGCGGGTTGGCGTTCGGCACTTCGATGCCGATGGTTCCTTTTCCCGGAATCGGCGCGATGATGCGGATTCCCAAGGCCGACAGGCTCAGTGCGATGTCATCCTCCAGGTTGCGTATCTTGGATATCCTCACCCCTTCGGCAGGCGTGATCTCATACAGCGTTACGGTCGGTCCCACGCTGGCTTTGATCGAGCTGATTTCGATACCGAAACTTCTCAGCACTTTGATGATGCGGTCTTTGTTGGCCGTCTGCTCCTCCATGTCGATTGTCGGCATATTGTCGTCGAAATCGTTGTGCAGCAGGTCGATTGTAGGGAACTGGTAGTATTCCAGATCCAGACGCGGGTTGTAGGGCTGGTCTATTTTCCCCCGGTACTCCTTGTCCTCCTCCTTCGTTTCGCTGCTCACTTCAAAGGCCGGTTCCTTTTCTTCGCCTTTGTCTGCATCTTCTTCCTCTTCGCCGCCGTTCTCTTCGTCCCCTTCAGCGTTTCCCTCCGTTGCATAGTCTGTTTCCGCGAAGTCTTCCTCTGCGGCAGGCTCTATTTCAAGCGGCTGTTCCTTCTCTTCAGGACTTGCGCTGACAGGCAGTTCGATGGCAGGGGTCGGATCGCTGTCCTCTTCGCTTTCGTCTGCCGCTTCCGCCTGCGCGGTCATTTCAGGCTGTGCATTGTATGGCGTGAAAGCCCGTTCCTCCTTCTGCGTCACTTCCTCCTTGTTTTTCTTCAGTGACGGATGCAGTGCCTTCCGCACCACGAAAATCGTCTTCTTGCTCAGTGCGATGCTGAAAAGCACGGCTGTGGTGATGAGCAGGAGAATCAGTCCCGGCGCTCCGATCTGCGACTGGATCCAGAGGCAGGAGTTATACCCGTGGAGCCCGCCCGGATAGATGAACGAATCGCTGAACGTCTTTCCGAAGATGAATGCCAGCGTCACCGAACACCAGATCATGGTTACCATACATCCCAGAAACCAGCGCGTCAGGTTAAAGTTGTAGGCTTTCATCAGTTTCATGCCCGCTATGACGAGAAACACGATGATCAGGAAAGCCGGAATCCCGAAACAGTCGTTTATCAGAAACTCTGCCGCCTGCGCTCCTTTCGCTCCTGCATAGTTCTGTATGTGGTTGTTCGTGCTCAGCAGCTCTCCGTGGTTCGGGTGGTCAAGGATGCTCTGGTCGTTTCCTCCGGTAAAGAAGAACGAGCAGAAGGCCAGCACGAGGTATACGCCGAATATCACGCAGAACAGCCCGATGATGAAATGGGCCGTTTCACTTTTCAGCGCGGTGACTGTTTTTGCCATTATCACTTTCTTCTGTCCCGTCTTTTCCGTATTTTTTGACGTTTTGTTATCTGCCTTTTTCATGATTGAATATGCTTTATTTCATTTGTGCAGTGCAAATGTACGAATAAAAGTAGAACTGAGAAATTTTTTTTGTACCTTTGCAGTTCAATTGGAAAGAGAGTATGAAAGATAATGATGCGCGAGCTATATTTGACAGAAATACGGTGGAGTTTGTGACTGTATCCGCAGAGTTCTGCGGATTTCTGGAACGAGTTTCCGAAAAGAAACGAAAGGCGTTTGTCGATACGTCGCTCAAACTGTTGCCGTTGCTGTATCTGAAGGCTTCTTTGCTGCCCGAGTGTGTCCGTCTTGACGAAGCAGATCCTGAAACATTTGTTACGGAAGGAGATTATGAGCTGGTCCGTTCGTCGGTCAGCGCTCTTTTGGCCGAGTATGACGACTATCTGGATGTCTTTCTGGATGATATGGTATACAGCGACACGCCTATCCGCCAGACCGTTTCAGAGGGAATGGCCGACATTTACCAGTCGCTCAAGGATTTCATCTGCGTTTTTCAGCTGGGACTTGACCGGACGATGAATGACGCGCTGGCAGTCTGCCGCGAGCAGTTTGCCGAATTCTGGGGGCAAAGGCTGCTCAATGTCATGCGTGCCCTTCACGATGTCAGATACCGCCAGTTGGCAGCCGGAGAGGCAGAAGAGGATGAGAATGATATTTTGGGTGAGAAAATTACAGAAGAAGAGTTGTATGAGGGGCTTGAGATGGGGGACGATGAATAAAAAGTTGCTTTGAAAATGACAGATTTTCCGAAAACAATTGACAAACAGACAATATCCGCACTGCCTAAGGTGACCTTTCCCGGCAGGATTTTCGTAATAGATACAGAGGATGCCGCCCGACGTGCGGTCGATTACCTGAATACACATGTGCTGGTGGGGGTTGATACCGAAACGCGCCCTTCTTTCCGCAAGGGCCAAAGCTTCAAGGTTGCGCTTCTGCAGCTTTCTACTGCCGACGTGTGCTTCCTTTTCCGTCTTAACGTGATCGGACTGCCGGATTTTCTGGAGGATTTCCTGCAGAATGACGTGCTGAAGGTGGGGCTTTCGCTCAAGGATGATTTTCTGATGCTGCGCAGGCGTAACAAGAAGGACCCGCGCGTGGGGAACTGGGTGGAGCTTCAGGATTATGTATCTCATTTCGGCATTCAGGAAAAGAGCCTGCAGAAGATTTACGCCCTGCTTTTCGGCGAAAAGATTTCAAAGAACCAGCGTTTGTCAAACTGGGAGGCGGATGTGCTTTCCGAAGGGCAGAAGGCTTATGCGGCTACCGATGCCTGGGCGTGTGTGCGTATCTTTCAGTTTCTGGAAGAATTGAAAGGAAAGAAAGAAATCTAGAAAAATCAAGTTTATGTATATCGTTTATTTGAAACCCGGCAAGGAGGAATCGCTCAAGCGTTTCCATCCGTGGGTGTTTTCCGGCGCCATAGCCCGCATAGAGGGGGAGCCGGAAGAAGGTGAAGTGGTAGATGTCTATACTTCACGGAAAGAGTTTGTGGCCCGCGGCCATTACCAGGTGGGAAGCATCGCTGTCCGCGTGCTTACATTCAGGCAGGAAGAACCGGTCGACCAGGCGTTCTGGGTGCGCAGGCTGCAGGCGGCTTATGATTTGCGGCGTGCGTTGGGACTGGCAGGCGATCCGCTGAACGACACTTACCGCCTGGTGCACGGTGAAGGCGACAACCTTCCCGGACTCATTGTCGATGTCTATGGCCATACGGCTGTCATGCAGGCGCATTCGGCAGGCATGCACCTCGACCGCATGAAAGTGGCAGAGGCCATCGACCGGGTGATGGGAGATGTCATACAGAACATTTATTATAAGTCGGAAACCACATTGCCTTACAAGGCCGATCTGGTAGGAACTGAAAACGGTTTCCTGAAAGGCGGATGCCAGGAGAATGTGGCGATGGAAAACGGAATGAAGTTTCATGTCGACTGGCTGAAAGGGCAGAAGACCGGATTCTTTGTCGACCAGAGGGACAACCGCGCCCTGCTTGAACGCTATTCCCGCGGACGCTCGGTGCTCAACATGTTCTGCTACACCGGAGGCTTCTCGTTTTATGCCATGCGCGGAGGGGCGAAGCTGGTTCATTCGGTCGACAGTTCTGCCAAGGCGATCGACCTTACCCGCCAGAACGTTGAACTGAATTTCCCGGGCGACAGCCGCCACCAGGCTTTTGCAGAAGATGCCTTCAAGTTTCTCGACCGCATGGGCGATCAGTATGATCTCATTATTCTCGATCCCCCTGCGTTTGCCAAACACCGCGACGCGCTGCGCAATGCGCTCCGGGGCTACACCAAACTGAATGCCAAGGCACTCGAGAAGATCCGTTCCGGCGGCATTCTTTTCACTTTCTCCTGTTCGCAGGTAGTGAGCAAGCAGGATTTCCGGAGTGCTGTGTTTACGGCTGCCGCGCAGACAGGCCGCAGCGTGCGGATTCTTCATCAGCTGACCCAGGCTCCCGACCATCCGGTAAATATCTATCATCCCGAAGGGGAATACCTCAAGGGACTTGTGCTGTATGTAGAGTAGGGCAGGCGCTGAACTGAAACATAAAAAAGAGAGAGGCTGAACTCAAAATAAGATTTGAGACAGCCTCTCTCTGCTTTTCAGATTCGGGTTTTCCGGACTTTTCTTCTGGTTTGCTCAGATGATTTTATTTTATGAATTTAACGTGAGTTCGATATAAGGAATAAAATTATTCATTAGAAAATCAAGAACATAGCGATAAGTGTATTAAATTTATAGTGATCAATTGTAGCTTTTAAGCGATTACCACTATGTTCTCAGAGCCTAAAGTTACGGAATTTCATTGTATGGCGGATGACTTTTGCAAGGAATTTGCCAAAGTATAGGAAAAATGCATGGTTGAAGACAGGAGCCATAAGCATCGGAACAAGCCGAATCGGATGGGCGATGCGGACAAAATCCTGCTGAGAAAACGCGCTTTAATTGAAACGGTCAATGACGAGCTGAAGAATATTGCCCAAATTGAACACTCCAGGCACCGCTCCTTCAACAACTTCATTGCAATTCGCTTTCCGCCATAGCAGCGTACTGTTTCTTTGAGAAGAAACTCGCCATAGACTTTTGTCAAGGACGGACAACTTACTATGTTTTGAATTATATCGAATTCACGTTGATTTACTTTTGGCATATTTGTGTGGGCATCGGTCTCAGTAATTTTTCTTAGGTTTCATATGTTTCCTAAAATAAACTCTTAAAAGAATTTAAGATTATATTTCCAAGAAAAATGTTTTCTGTTATTATCGTAACTTTAGATTTTTTTATTTCCATATATAGTAAATTCGCTTGATTTTGGTTTAAAATAATTTCTGTGAATATTAAAGGTGAACCGTTGGTTTTGTTTAATGAACAAACGCGGCCAGTCAGTTCTATTCTTCTTGTCTGTACTTTTTCTACTCTAATTTCGATTCTCTGTCCTATCTGTATCGGAGGGTGAGTATCTGAAAGGATTCTAATTCCACATATGAATTGGTTTGTGGTGTGACTTTTAAGAGGCTTAATTAATACTATTTCTCCTTTTTCTCCTTTTTCTATTTTATAGCAAGGTAGATAAAAACTTCCAATTGTCAAAATAATCATAATCAGAGCAACGATGCTAGTACCCCATCTTACCAGCCAACTAGGGGGAGTTATTAATACATTATCAGCCATGTTTTTCTTCTTTAGATTTCTAATTGATTTTTTACCAAATCATAATATTCACCTTTTAGTTTTAGGTTATCTTATAGAGTACGACAAAATGTTTCTGATTCCAGTGTAAAATACATGGAGAAGAGAATTCATTTATTAACTGTTTCACATTGAATTTAATACCTTGGGTATGAAATCCTATTTTTTCAGCTGCTTCACTGATACCTAATAAAGAAACTCCATTTTTGGAAATGTAACATTTCTCTCGTAAAATATTGAGGGAATAATATTTCCCATAAAAAGCAGCTATCATTTGTAAACATGCTGGGCCACAATATATGTAATTTTATAAAGCATTGATATTTTGTATTATATCATTGTATTATAACGAGTGATGTATGATTTAGTACCATTTTAGTATCGCTATTTCATCTTACTCTTATCACATGTCCTATCACATAAGTGGCATGTTTTTCAAAATAGGAAAGTCAGAAATATAAGTCAGGCAAGATAAGACTTAGAACTTATAATGTATTGTAATAAGCTAAATCACTTATTTCTCCATTTTATAAGTCAATTAACTTATAATATTTTGGTCGGTAGAGATATTATTTATACCTTTGCATTGAACAGTAATTAAACGGATTCAATCTATGTATGCAACCATTTCTGCCGATATAGTTTCGTCCACATCTTTGTGTATTGAAGAAACCATTGCTTTGAAGCAAAGGATAGAAGATTTATTTTCTGTCCTCGAAAAGAGATTTCCCGGATTTTGGGGCAGGTTAATAAAGGGAGATTACATAGAGTGCCTGTTGCCTTCAGCTAAGGACGGCTTCAGAGTTGCTCTTATTATTAAGAGTTGCATTAAGTCTTTTCCTATTGCAGAACCGAAAAAGAAAAAACTGTTCCAAGCATACGGAATCCGTATAGCTATGGGAATAGGTAATATGCGTATTGTTGATAAGGAACACGGCATAATGGATGGAGAGGCGATCTATTTATCGGGACGGACATTAAGCGGAATGGGGACTCCAAACAAAAATGGTACATTCCTTATTGAACCTGCTGATATGCAGCTAAAACCGGCATTACAGACTGTTGGTATGCTGACCGATGCCTTGCTCAATAATGCTACAAAGCGGCAGAGTGAAGTCATTTATTATAAACTTTTGTCTAAAAGCGAGCAAGAAATAGCAGATATATTAGGTGTAAAGCAGTCTGGAATAAACCAGCACTCGACTTCTGCTAAATGGTATTGTATAGAGGAGGCATTAAATTACTTTGAACAACTAGATTTTGAAAACGCATGAATAGCTGGTTATTATTAAGCCTGTTGATGGCTCATGTGATTGGAGATTTCTATCTGCAAAGCGATAAATACTGCAAGAGGAAAGAAGAATCAAGACTTAAAAGCCTTTTTTTGTATGTTCATTCCATAATCATAGGACTGCTTTCATGGGCATTTGTTCCAACAGTTGATTTTGGGGTTTATGCGTTGCTCATATTTGTAACACATTTGATGATTGATGCGGTAAAATCATTTATGCACAAAGGACTGTGGGTATTTTTAATAGACCAGATTGCCCACATCATAATTCTGTGTTTTATTGCGCATCAATACGCATCACAATGTTATTTGCCAATTCAAGACATAGACTTCCTTGACCAAATATCCATTCCTGCATTTATGTTTGCCATATTATGTTGCCTGAAACCTACCAACATTCTTATAAAACTGATATTGGAACGATATAAAATAGGAGAAGATGAATCTTGCAAAAGCATGAAAAATGCGGGGGCACTTATCGGAAATTTAGAAAGAATCCTAACATTGGTATTTGTTTTAATCGGTCAATATGAAGCAGTGGGATTCATAATAGCCGCAAAATCTTTACTTCGTTTTAAAGAAACAGATACAGCCAAGACTGAATATGTATTAGCTGGGACTTTGTTGAGTTTTGGCATTGCAACTATATGTGGATTAATGGTGAAAAACTTTTTTAATACGATATGAATTATGAAACAATTTATAGAAAAGAATGAATTAGAAGTATTATTACAAAATAATGGATATGAATACTATCTTGAAAGGAATATATTACATCTAAAAGAAAAGAATAAAGCTGTTATCCCTTGCGCAACTTCCATGTGGGTTATTTCTAAACCATATAATGACATTTATGAGGCTATAAGTAAATGTAAAGAAATCAATATTCTTGATTTTACGGATAGTGATGGAATACCATCATATTTTTGCAAATTTCCTTTCCTTGAAGAAGTGCGTATAGGGGAAAAGATTGCATTACCGATATTTAAAGATTGCCCTCGGTTATCTCGTGTTACTTTTGTTTCGGAAAAAAATACAATCTATAGATAGTCATTCATTTGAGGGATGGCCACACATGAATAGATTGATTTTGGGAGAAAAGTTGACTGTAATTAATTCGTTTTCATTAACTAATGCAAATATATCTGTCTTAGATTTGTCACAAACGAAACTAAAACGGCTAAATGAACATGCATTTCAAAATGGTAAATTTGAGAAGATTATACTACTGTATGGGGTTGAGATTCTACCTGAATATGTTTTTTGTGGATGCCGAAATCTAAAAGAAATTGTCGGCGAAGGCATAAAAAAAGTAGAATGGAAGGCTTTTGCCGAATGTCCTAATTTGTCATTCCTAAAATTCAATGAAAATATAAAATATGAATCAGTCCACAGAGCTATCAATGGCAATTCTTCTTCAGAAGACTATTTTTTAAGCCGTTGTGGTATCATTATATATAGTGATGAGAATTTTTCATACATTTGGTGTTTTACTGATTTTAGATTTTACTATGCTAAAAGACAAGATGATTCTTTATATTTAAAGATAGTTTATTTTACAACCAAACCTCAAAGTGTAAAAGGTGCATTTCTTCGAATGCTTACTGAGAAGAATATGGAAGAACTTCTACCACGTAATTGGGCAAAATCCAATCAAACTTGTTCCGAATAGATACTATTAGTTCCGAATCGACTACGAATAGCACCGATTCGGAACTAATTCACAAAATTTGGGTCAGTAGATTTTTAGTGGGGATATTTCAGATTAAAGATTAATTCTTTTACTTTGCGGCATGGAAAACGATTATTTGAACATGTTGGCCAGTATAGTACTGCCTACACAGATATTGGATTACTTCTCCATAGTAGGGATATCCCAGACTTCAACGGAGATACATATTAGTCTGGACGAGAGGATGAATCCGGAACTAAGCAAGGACGTGCACTTTGAGTCCAAAGGCTTTATGGAAGCGGTAAGCGTGACGGACTTCCCGATACGCGACCATAAAGTAATTTTGAAGGTACGTCGCAGGCGTTGGACGGATACCCGCACGGGCAAGAGTTTCAGCATTCCAATAGACCTTGACATCGTGGCCAAGGGCACCCGTTACTCCAAGGAGTTCGGGGCTTTTTTAAAAGAGACGTATGGAGACATCCCCGGTGACCTGCCGTACGCTTGAGGATTTCTATCACATAGACGGTCACACGTTCGAGAAGCAGTACAAGGAAACGCTGAGCGGATTCCGTCAGTGGGACCAATTGGAACATGCGGACGAGTGGCTGCTGTTCCCGGAGAATATCGGTCCGCGTCTGGCTATTGACGAGTCCTCGCTCTCTGGCGGTGAGCTGTACACGTTCGTGACCAACCGTGAGGCCCGTACACGTGAGCAATCCTTGATAGCCGTCGTAGCGGGTACAAAAGCGGAGGATGTGATCGCCGTCCTAAAGCGTATAGACGAGGAGCGTCGCAATGCTGTCGGGGAGGTCACGCTTGACTTGTCGGATTCCATGCGCAAGATTGTCCGGACGGCATTCCCCAAAGCCAGCCGCGTCATCGACCGCTTCCATATCCAGAAACTGGCCTGCGAAGCCGTGCAGGAGTTGCGCGTCAAGCACCGCTGGGATGCCATACAGCTGGCTAATGATGAAATGGAGGAAGCCAGACAAAAGGGCAAGGAGTATATCCCGTACAGATTTCCCAATGGTGACACCCGTAAGGAACTGCTTATACGCTCGCGTTACCTCCTGTTCAAGTCCGCCGACAAATGGACCGACAGGCAGAAGCAGAGGGCCGCGATACTGTTTGAGGAATACCCGGACATCAAGACGGCATACGGACTGTGCCATTCCCTGCGGATGACCTTTGCCAAAAACACAATCAAGGATGCCGCACGCCTGTCCATGGCACGCTGGTACAACAAAGTCGAAGAAGCGGGATTCCGCTCCTTTAATGTCATCGCAGCCACCTTCTATGAGCATTATGATGAGATACTCAACTTCTACAACAACCGTTCCTCAAATGCACTTGCTGAATCATTCAATGCTAAAATCAAACTCTTTAGAGCGAATCTCAGGGGAGTTGTTGACAAGAAGTTTTTCTTATTCCGCATTGCGAACTTATATGCATATCCCCACTAAAAAGCTACTGACCCCAAAATTTGCAACGTGGTTTACCGAATGCTTACTCAGGAAAAGGACTCCGGTAAAAACATCCGGGAACTGCTTCCGGATGTCTGGAAGTTGAAGAAGTCCAACGAAAATCCAATTGAAGTCTAATAGAGATACAATAGAACAGCAAACTCTTCCTGTCAACTTTATATTCGTTGATAAGAAGAGTTTGTTGTTTTTTACAAATCTACAATGTGTACTTTATCGGATGCTTACAAAACAGAATCTGGTTGATTTGTGTTCCGACACACCCTCTTATGGTATCTGTTTCCTGTTCCGGGGCTTTCATCAAAGTCGGCCAGGGTCAGCCGAACAGCTTCTTGAAGAAACCTTTCTTTCCTTTCGCTTCACGTTCGTAATCCTTTTCTCCCAGCTTTTCTTCAAGAGCGTCCGCAATAAGGTCAGCGATCTTGATCTTGTGGTGTATGATCCGGTAGATGCTGCCCCAGTCGAGCATTCCCCCCAGGTTTCTGTCGTCGATAAAAATGTCCGCCTTCAGTTTCCTTGAGAAGTGCTGGTGGTTCTCCCGTTCTTCTTCATAATTTGCATTCACGGCATAGAATTCCACCCCGCGTTCCCTGCAGAAAGCCACAGCCTCGTCCAGCAGTTTGCCTTCCCTGACGCTCCACAGCACCAGCCGGTGCCCTTCCTTCTGCAGCATTCTCAGTGTTTCGAAGGCAAAAGGAAGTTCCCGGCCGATTTCCGGGTAGCGGTGTTCCACGAGAGTTCCGTCAAAATCAACAGCTATCAGCATGGTTTTTGTCATTTCGGTTTAACTGTATTCTCTCTGTTTTCAGAAGCGGTAGCTGACTCCGACGCTTCCGCTCAGCACACCCGACAGCTTCTTTGAAGTGTACACACGTGCCGAGGGAGTGATTTTTCCCTTATACCCTCTGGCGCACTCTTCGAGGAAGATACTCCATTCGTCAGAAATCCGGAAGCTTTCCTGCAGTCCGGCCTCAAATCCGAAATAGTTGTTCTTCAGCAGTTCGTGGTGCGTGTAGGCGATACCGGCAAATGCATTCAGCGTGAATATCCGGCTTTCGTTGTAATTGCCTATCAGGTTGGTCACGTCAAGCATATAGTCTGCGGCGATGGAAAACGGATACGTTCCTCCTCCGGTATACGGATAGCGTCCCACTTCCATATATGCCCTTACAGCCGATATGGGCGTATATTTGCGTCCGTATCCGATTGTAGCCTGCTGGCCCACCAGCGAGAAGAAGCTTTGTCCCTTGATGTTGGTGGTGCGCATCGGGAAATTGCCCCCTACGCTTGCATACACAAAGTTATAAGGCTTGAACACGCCCCTTCTTGAATCGAAGTCCGCCTTTCTTCTGCGGTACTGCACACCGAACATGACGCCTAAATTCTGCATGTGGCGGTCCTGGGTTATTCCGCTCTTGTACGGCTGCGTATACTGGCTCCGGCTGTAGCGTGCTTCTCCGAACACGCCGATCTGCTCGTTGACGAAATAGACAAGCTGTGCTGCGGCCGTCGGGCTGTGGAACATGCGGATCTTCTTCGAGTACATTGCGCTGCGGTGTCCCAGTGCCCCCAGTTCGTAACCTGCCGAGAGGTTCACTTCCAGTTTCGGATCGGTCAGCGTGGGCTTGAACAGCGTGTTCAGGTTGACCATCGCTTCTATGCGTCCGCCCATGTAAACTTCTTCACTCTTGTTCTGTTCGGGGTTGAACGTATAGTGGAATCCTCCGAATATTGTTCCGCGGATACCTAGCGGCATGAACCATTTTCCCAGAGAGAGCGAGGCGGCCGGTCCCAGCATCTGCAGTCCGGGCAGGTTGTCGCGCACGTTCTTGACGAAGTCCGCCTGTGTGCCTATGCCAGCTTCGATGAACAGGTTATCCCCGGCATCTTCCGACTTGGGCTTGACAGGCAGATCCGTAAACCGGTAGGTGATGCCGGTAACCACTCCGTAGGCCAGGTCGTAACGCTTGTTGCAGGTATATCCGTCAATTCCGTCGGTATAAAGATACATCTTCGGCTCCACGAACCAGTCCCAGTTCTTCGACAGGTGGTAAGTGGCTTGAAGTCCGGCATGAAGCGACCCCGAGATCTTTGCGTCCTTTCCGTCGCGTTTGCTGGCATAGCCGCCGATACCCAGCACGGTATACAGGTTCATGTGCGCTCCGCTCCGGTATCCTCCGATGTAGTCAGACAGGTTGAACAGGTGGTCGATTTCGATGCCCCCCTGTTTGAATTCATCGTTGAATCCCCCCAGCAGGGTCACCCGGTAAGTATTGAACGGAGTGAAGTCTTTCGACAGGCTGATGCTTCCGTTGTAGTAGAGCGGAAGTCCTGCTCCGGCTCCTCTCAGCTTCTGGATTCCGGCACCTGCCGAAAGCGAGAAGTTTTTCCCGGGCATGTCGTTCCCTACCTTTTTCCCTTGCGGGATATAGCGCTTCTGCAGGGTATAGTCAAGTGCGTTGAAATATCTTTCCGTACTGTCCTTGCGCAGTTTCACTGCCTGTGCGTGCGAGTCTTCAGGCTGTAAGGCACATATGCAGGCGCATAGGACGGGTATAATATATTTAGGTTTCATAGTTTAATCTTATTTGTTTGTTAGTTATACAAATCCAATGCGATCTCTACGGTATCGTCGTCAAATTCACCGTCGTTCTGTGCGATGGATATGAACTTTTTGTCACGCTTGAAGCATTCCGAGAGCATAAACGCAGTGTCATTGATGCTCAAGTCGCCCTTTCTCGCAGAGATGACGGCCTTGAAGTACCAGGTCAGCGCATCTTCCTGCGGCAGCAGTTCAATCTGTTTCAGAGCCTCTGCATCTCCTTCCGGCGATTCGAGCGCCAGATACATCACTACGGCATTCTGCGGCGAAGAGTTCTTTATGGTGTTGAATGTCTTTTCTGCGCGTGCCTTTTCTTCGGGAGTAGCTCCTCCGCGGAAATATCCTCCGATGGCCCATGCGTAAGCCTTCAGCATGTCATACTTCTCGTCCTCCGGAAGCATCTTGGCCAATATGCTTGCGTTGGTGAAGTCGCCCTTGTTGACATACATGCACAGCTGGTTGTTCACAATCGGCGACGGGTTGATGATTTCAACGCGCTGGTTGTCATCGCTTGTGCGCTTGTAGTCGGTGGTGTAGATTGCGCGGTCAATCAGCGGATCCAGAATCTCCGTGTCTGAAATTCCGTCTTCCAGGCACATGACAGCCAGATTGTTTGCCGCCAATGCCCACGGCTTTCCTCTTTCGGCAAGCGACGTTTCGTAAGCCTTGCGGTAGATTGCTTTCAGCTGCTCCCTGTCTTTCAGCAGCATGAACAGCCGCCAGTACTCATAGCGCGTATACGTTCCGTCTGCCCCTTCCTTTTTGTAGAGAGCCATGATTTCCTCGTCGTTCGGCTCGCGGTAGATTTCGTATATGCAGTTGTAGTTTACCTTGCGCAGTTCTTCGAGATATGTTGTGATTACGGATTTGTAGAACGGCAGCTTTTTCAAGGCGATACCCTGCTGGTTCGCGTCTTTGTATCTGGCGAGCACTTCCTTCACCTGAGCCGCTTCGCCCGTTTTTCCGTCACGTTCAAGCAGTGTTACGATGTCCGACCACGGAGCGACGGTTGCCTGCGGATTGCGGTATACGCGTTCCAGAATCTGGCGGGGCAGGATGGAAGTTATTTCGTTTTCGATGCGTTTCATACGTCTTTCCGCCAGAGTCAGGTTCGAGTAGTAGTTTCCGTCCGGCGATGAAGTACCAGTAACGTGGAACTCTTTCAGGATTGCGCCCGGCGACTCTGCGATTTCCTTCAGCCTGTTTCTCAGCATGTCAAGGCTTCTTTTGTTCTCCTCGTTCTGCACAAGCTTGTCCGAATTGATTTCAAACGTCAGCAGGATCTTGTCCGACGTGTTGCGCTTCTGTATTTGCGGACGCTCCTTGTAGTCCATCGGGTCCATTGTCTGGTACAGCATGTTGTACTGGAGGAACTTTAGCGGCCGTTTTGCCTTGCAGGTGTTCACCTCGTATGTGCGGTAAGTGATGGCCGAATAGTCCTCGATGCTGATTGTCGCGTAGCAGTTGTAGCTGTGGGTTGCATCCGGCACCACAACGGTGTCGCGCCAGTGGATGGTCATCGGGTCGCTCGAGAGATACTGGTCCTTGATGATGTACGGGTTCAGCGGGTCACGGCTCATGTCGTATCCCTTTTTGCGGAGCTGTGTCACGGCATATTCTTTTCCGTCGTACACCAGCGGACGCGGGAGCACCACCGTGTCGTTCAGCATACAGTCCACCACATACGGCTGGATGATGAGCCTCGAATAGCGGTTTCCCGTGTGCGACGGAATGTTGAACGTGGTGTAAGGTATATACTGGTTGCCGAACATGATCGGAGCCTGCGGTTCGGGTGCCATTTCCGTGCGTATGCCCGTCACGGTCACTTCACTGAGGTGAAGTCCGTCGTTGATTTCCACGTCTATTTTCATGCGGTGGTCCACTTCCTTGAATACAGCCGTGCTCAGTCCGGCCTTGAAGATCAGGGCGCCGTTGTCGGGTACCATGATTTCGTAGTATCCGTTGTTGTCGGTCGTAGTCTTTGCGTTCTTGTCGAGATGGAACATGATCAGCCTGTCGGGGTCGTTCGGATCCGAGTCGAGCGCCTTCTTTATGTCTTTTCCTTCAGCCACGGTCTTGGCCGCATACACCTGGACTGCGATGTCGGAAAACGGTATTTTCTTTCTTCCGGCGATGTTGTAGACGATACCTGTCACTTTGGTCATCTTCTGGGCTGCAGCCGGAAGCGCGCACCCCAGCAGGCACGTTATGAGGAGAATTCCTGTTTTAAAGTAAGTTTTCATGCTTCATTTCATTTAAATATGTACGTACATGTGATTCCCAGTCCCATCGGCATCACTTTCATGCCGGTGGAATTGTAGTTGTCCGGGGCAGGAGTCCCTTCCTCGTATTTCTGTTCTCTGAACCACATCAGCGAGATGCCTGCGCTGAATTCCAGGTTGAACCGTTTGGTGAGCGGCAGTGCATATCCGTATACAAGCCCCGGTCCTGCGGCGTCGCCGAAGTGGCGTTTCCCGGAGAATGTGGCGTTGTATCTCATGCCCTGCAGTCCCAGGGCGATGAAACTCTGTGCAAGCGGCCGTCCGCTTATCCAGTACCTCGCCTGTATGTCAACACCCTTGATGCTGCAGTCGAGCGGATTCTGGTCGACCGAATAGAATGCACCCGCCATTACGCTGGTCTTTTCGGAAGTGACCAGTTCGAACGAAAGGTTGGGGGTCAGGTTTCCCCACAGGAGTGCATTTGTCTTTGCCGCAATCAGCTGTGCGTGCATGTGAGATACAGCGCATGCCAGCAGCATTGTCATTGCGGCTTTTTGAATTGTCCTCTGGTTAAATAGCTTTAGCATATCCGTTAATATTTAGTTTTCGTTTTAGTATATTTATATTTGATCGAATTGAAGCGGTAAACGATGCCTACCCTGATTTCCGTGGGAAGGGGATAGGGAAGGATGTGCCTTCCTTTTTCCTCCGTGAGCACCGTCTTTCCGTCCGCGAACCTGTATTTGCCGTATTCGGCGTAAAGCATTCCGATGCTCAGTCCCAGATCAAGGTCGAGCCCTCCCTGCTTGCATTGGTATAGCGGCACTTCCCATCCGCCGGTGACTCCCGCCTGAAACAGGTCGCCGGCCACTCCCTTGTTCCACATCAGGTTGAACTTCGTGTATCCGGCATAGATTCCCCAGTAGTATGTCCGCCAGAATTTCGGCATACGTTTCTGTCCGGGGCGGATCTGGAGCGACGGCTTTATGTGCTTCCGCGCCTCAATGCGGTAATCGTTGATTCTCTGCTGGATTTTCTGGTCGAAATTGACGTCTGTATTTCCGTTCCATGTGGCGGATATGCCCAGTGTCCACTTGTTGTATACAGAACTGGATAGGTCATATTCCACTCCAATGTTCGGCATTAGCCCCACCCAGTTTACGGCATTTGATCTGAATGCCCACCTTTCTTTGAACGGAATCGTCTGTTTCTGACTTTTTTCTCTTGCGGCTTGTGCTGTGGCTACCTGAAAACAGCAAACTAATATCAGTAATCCTGTAAAAACTCTCCTAAAAAACATTAACTTGTCTTTTTATTTTATGGTCTATGTTGCATATTAGAAATTGTATGTCATGCCAACTGTCAGCGTGAGCGTTCCTTCTCCGCTTCTGCCGCCGGCCAGTCCGTCCAGCTTGTCGCCCACGATGCTCCCTTTGCCTTCAATGTTCAGGCAGAGATGCTCGTTCATGCGGAAGCTGTTGAGCAGTCCGATGGTCAGTGTCGGAACGGCGTCCGCATTGTGGCGTGCCGCTCTTCTGGCCACACCTATACCCATGAACGGGATGGCGCTGTACAGGCGTTCTTCGTCCGCCCCGACAGCCAGCTCCGAGAGGTTCAGCATGGCGTCAACATGTGCGTGGCCGTAGTTCCACGATTCTTTCTTTCCGGACTTTGTGCCTCCCACTGCGTGCAGCGCATTGAGCTGCAGCCGCACTGCGATGGCGGGGGCTATCCATTTTCCTACGGCAATTTCGCCGCCGGCTCCGAAGCGTTCCCCGAAGCTGATCTGGCTGTCGTAGTCGCCCACATAGCCGTGTATTCCCACGCCTCCCATGAGAAACCATTTCTCATTTTTGGGGAAAGCGTCCCATTTTCCCTGTGCAAATGCCGCAGAGCCGGCAAAAAGCAGCAGCAGTATCAAACATATTGGCTTGAAAGTTCTTGTCGTTTTCATTTTTTTATGTATAAGTTTTGATTAGTAAGCGTTCTTTTCCCCATGGATTGCGTTCGCAATCGTTCTGTAGATGATGAACAGGTCAAGGCCGAAACTCCAGTGTTCGATATACCAGATATCGCCGAGTATGCGTCCTTCCATGTCTTTCAGATCCTTGGTTTCGCCCCTGTAGCCCGTCACCTGGCTCCATCCCGTGATTCCCGGCTTCACGAAGTGGCGCACCATGTATTTGTTGATCAGTTTCGAATATTCTTCCGTGTGTTTCAGCATGTGCGGGCGCGGTCCCACCACGCTCATGTCGCCTTTCAGCACATTGATGAACTGCGGCAGCTCGTCGATGTTCGTTTTCCGCATGATGTTTCCCCATTTTGTCTTTCTCGGGTCGTTCTTTGTGGCCTGCAGCGTGTCGGCCTGCGCGTTCACCTTCATGCTTCTGAACTTGTAGCAGTAGAATTCCTCATCGTTGAGCCCGTTCCGTTTCTGCTTGAAGAAAATCGGTCCCGGCATGGTTATTTTCGTTACGATTGCCACGACGATGAAGATGATGGGGAAGAGCGTGCAGAGGAACAGCAGCGAGAACACGATGTCGAACGTCCGTTTCAGCACCTTGTTTCCGAAGCGGCTCAGCGGATCTCTCCGCAGGCTGAGGTAGGGCACGTTGCCTACCATGTTGAAGTACATGCGGTGGTGCAGGTAGTTGTATACGTTCGGCACGCTGTAGAAGTGAACCACGTGGTTTTCGCAGTAGTCGATGATTGATTTTATCAGCTGTCCGTTCTTCGACGGGAGGCTGCAGTACAGGTAGTGCGTGTTTTCATTCTCTTTCAGGTAGTCGATCACATTTTCCGGAGTTCCCAGGTATTTGCAGTCCCGCGGGAAATCCTCGTTCGGTTCGAAGTCGAAATAACCCTGCACCCTGTATCCCGTATAGTCCTGGTCCGTCAGTTCGTGGTAGAGGTCCTGCATGTTCTGTGTGCTTCCCACGAGCACCACATACCTCAGGTTTCCTCCCCGCTGCCTGTAGCTCTTGACGAACCTGCGGAGCGAGAGCCGGAACAGCGCCATGATTATGAAAAGGATGATCAGATAAGTGAAGTAGAAAAGCGACCATGCATCCAGGAACTTCCCCATGTGCAGAATCAGTCCCGCAAGGATTCCGAATCCGACAATGTTCTTGAATACCTTCGTAATGATTTGGTAAGCATAAACTTTTCGCTTGTAGAGCACAACTCCCACCTGGATTGCGGCGATGAAATAGCAGAGCACGATTATCAGCAGGCTCTGCAGCATCGGTGCATTCATTGTCTTGTTCCAGGGATTGTTTTCCGTCAGACAGCAGTAGAGATAATAAACCGCTCCTGCAACAACAGTTTCGCAGCATACAACAAACAGGTTTACCCACTGGTTGTAAGAATCATAGTTTTTTCTTTCCAGCATATCTAAAAAACTCTCTTTTGTTTACCGGCGCAAATAAACGCTTTTTTTAATGAAAATGTTTAAAAATCGGAGTCCGAAAACGTATTTTTAATAATATTTACCACATGAGGTTTCAACCCTGTGACAAAAAGCTTGTACAGGGAAGCCTGTGGTAAATACGTTTTTTAAAATTACAGGTTCAGAATCTCGCGGATTCGGAGTTGTATTTCATCAATGGAAGACAGGTTGCCTTCCTCATCCGTACAGCTCACTGCGCTGAAGTCCTTTTCTTCAGCCAGCAGCTTGCGGTACATCTCCAGTACATTTCTTTGAAAAGCCAGCGAACTTTCGTGTATGTCCTTCCGGCCGTTCAGATAGTCCCGGTCACTCCCCTCACGTTCCGATGTCAGCGAGCGTTCGATAAAGCTGAAAGGCATGTCAAGAAGAAGTGTGCGGTCGGGGCGAGGCAGGGCGTTGTGTCCGAATTCATATGCCAGAATCCAGTCCTTCAGTTCCCTTTTCTTCTCCTCCGCCTTCAGTTTGGCGCACTGGAAAGCCACATTCGAATATACATACCGGTCGGCCAGCACGCAGTATCCTTTGTCCAGCCATTCCCGGATGATGCCTATATGTTCCAGGCGGTCGTTGGCGAAAAGCAGCGCCACCAGTTTGGGGTGCACCTCTTCCAGCGAGCCGAACTCCCCTCTGAGAAATTCAGCCGTCAGATTTCCGTATACGCCCTGGTTGAGCATCGGAAAGTGGATGAAGCGGTGCGCCGTTCCGTCCGCCTCCAGCTTTTGCTGAAGCAGACGCACCTGTGTGGACTTTCCGCATCCGTCCAGTCCTTCTATGACAATAAATTTACCTTTCATTCTTTCGGATATGTTAGCAGATGAAGAGAGGGTGTCAAAGCAGCGGATGGCCGTCAAAAAGCAAGGTCATTCTTTTTTTGGCACCGCCTCTCCGTTTGTTCGCTTCACGCAGCGGCCTGCCGTCACGCGGTCTGGTGGTTGATGCAAATCCCCTTCAGGTACCATTCGTACAGGCGGTGGATACCCTCGTCGATTTCAATCTTGTGGTGCCATCCCAGGTTGTGCAGCTTCGTCACGTCGGTCAGCTTCCGCATGGTTCCGTCCGGTTTCGAAGCGTCCCAGCGCAGTTCGCCCTTGAAGTTGATTTCCTTCATGATCTTCTCTGCCACTTCCTTGATCGACAGCTCCTTGCCCGTGCCCACGTTGATGTGGCAGTTGCGGATTTCCTTGTCGCCTTCCTTGTAGGTATCCTTGAAGTCCACGTTCAGCAGCACGTGTACGCTTGCGTCAGCCATTTCTTCGCTCCACAGGAACTCGCGCAGCGGCTTTCCGGTTCCCCACAGGGTCACGGCTTCCGGCGTGATTCCGTATTTGGCCAGCTTGTCCAGAATTTCCTGTTCCGAGTTGCTTCCGTTTACGCCTTCCACCGGACGCAGGTTGATGTCCTTGCGCACAGCCTCCCAGTCGCCTTCGTTCAGGCACTTGGCCAGGTGGATCTTGCGTATCATTGCCGGCAGCACGTGGCTGTTTTCCAGATGGAAATTGTCGTTCGGCCCGTACAGGTTTGTCGGCATTACGGCGATGTAGTTTGTGCCGTACTGCAGGTTGAAGCTTTCGCACATCTTCAGTCCCGCTATTTTTGCGATTGCGTACGGCTCGTTCGTATATTCCAGCGGCGAAGTGAGCAGCACTTCCTCCTTCATCGGCTGCGGAGCCTCGCGCGGATAGATGCACGTGCTTCCCAGAAAGAGCAGCTTCTTCACTCCGTGGCGGAAGCTTTCTCCTATCACGTTCTGCTGGATCTGCAGGTTCTGATAGATGAAGTCTGCCCGGTATTGCAGGTTTGCCATGATGCCTCCCACATGCGCTGCGGCCAGCACCACCGCTTCCGGCTGTTCTTCATCGAAGAATTTCTTCACGGCAACCGGGTCCAGCAGGTCCAGTTCCTTGTGCGACCGTCCTACCAGATTCGTATATCCCCGTTGCTGCAGGTTGTTCCAGATGGCAGATCCCACCAGTCCGTGGTGTCCCGCCACAAATATTTTTGTAGATTTATCCATTGATTTAAGTTTTTAAGTTTTTGAGTTTGTGAGTTGACAAGTTGACGAGGTTTTGGTTAGCTTCTTTACCTTCTCCAACTCCTTTAACTTCTCTAACTTCTCTAACTCCTTTAAAAAAAACTTACTTCACGATTCCCTTCTCCAGGTATTCGGCCAGGTTGGTGCGCACTTTCTCGCTTGCACGTTCTATGGCCACTTTTGCCATGTCGGCGTCCACCATGATCTTCACCAGTTCTTCAAAGCTTGTCTTTCCCGGATCCCATCCCAGTTCGGCTTTCGCCTTGGTCGGGTCACCCCAGAGGTTCACCACGTCTGTCGGGCGGTAGAAGTCTTCCGACACTTCCACAAGCACCTTGCCCGTAGCCTTGTCGTATCCCTTTTCTTCCAGTCCTTCGCCCTTGAACTCCAGTTCGATGCCTGCATGTTTGAATGCCAGGTAGCAGAACTCGCGTACCGAATGCTGCACGCCCGTAGCGATTACGAAATCTTCCGGAGTGTCATGCTGCAGAATCAGCCACATGCATTCCACGTAATCCTTTGCGTATCCCCAGTCACGCAGCGACGAGAGGTTGCCCAGATAAAGCTTGTCCTGCTTTCCCTGCGCGATGCGTGCGGCAGCCAGCGTGATCTTTCTTGTCACGAAGGTTTCCCCGCGGCGTTCCGACTCGTGGTTGAACAGGATACCCGAGCAGCAGAACATGTTGTACGCCTCGCGGTATTCTTTCACAATCCAGTAGCCGTACAGTTTAGCCACAGCATACGGGCTGTACGGATGGAACGGTGTGTTTTCGTTCTGCGGAACTTCTTCCACCTTGCCGTAAAGCTCCGATGTGGAAGCCTGGTAGATGCGGCATGAATCTGTCAGTCCGCACTGGCGCACAGCCTCCAGCACACGCAGCACGCCTGTAGCGTCTACGTCGGCTGTAAATTCCGGCGAGTCGAAGCTCACCTGCACGTGGCTTTGTGCTGCCAGGTTGTAGATTTCCGTCGGTTTCACTTTGTTTACTACCTGGATAATGCTCATCGAATCCCCCAGGTCCGCATAGTGCAGATGAAAATGCGGAGTGCCTTCCAGATGAGCGATGCGTTCACGATAGTCTACCGAAGAACGGCGGATTGTACCGTGCACTTCATATCCTTTCCCCAACAAAAATTCAGCCAGGAACGAACCGTCCTGTCCGGTGATTCCGGTGATCAATGCAACTTTTCTCATGTGTAAATTAGTTATGTAAAAAACTTGAAATCCAAATTTTGTGCAAATATATTGATTTTAGCCCAATCAATGTATATAATCAATGTTTTTTTAGGCCGTTTATAGCCTTTTCATCATCAGCTTCCCCACATTCCACAGAAACAGCGTGTTTCCGATGATGTATCGTTTCCACATCCGTTTCGGCTCTTTCAGCAGCCGGTACAGCCATTCCAGGCTGTGTTTCTGCCACCATTCCGGCGCCCTTTCCACCGTGCCGGCGAAGAAGTCGAACACGGCTCCGATGGTTCCCGTATGGCAGCGGATTTTCAGCTCGTCCCAGTGCGTGTAGGTCCATTTCTCCTGCTTCGGTGCCGTCATGCCTATCCACAGCAGGTCCGGATCCGCCCTGTTTATGGCCTCGATGATGGCGCGGTTGTCCTCTTCGCTGAATTCCGGCTTGTAGGGTGGGGAATAGGTTTCCACCGTAATGTTCGGATACACCGCTTTTGTCCGTTCCTTTATCAGTCCCAGCACCTTTTCGCTGCTGCCCATGAAGAAACATTTTCCCCCCTTCCTGTTCAGCCGCTCCATCTCCATGACAAACAAGTCCCATCCGGCGATGCGTTCTTTCGGCTGGCTTTTCGCTTTCAGCCACCTGCATGCCATCACGATGCTTGCCCCGTCCGGAATCAGTGCATCTCCCCGTTGCAGCGCTTCCGCGAAAAGCTTGTCCTTCAGAGCTGTGTTATACGAATGCGCGTTGATCGTGTTTATCAGCTTCTTCCCTTCCGGGATAGCCTCCAGCTCTCTTTTCGATTCGATAAGTCGTAACTCATTCAGTTTGATGTCCATGTTTTATGATGTTAGATTACATTTCCGTTGCGATTCCTATAGTCATCACTTCCACTTCCGATACAGCCTCCAGCGTATGGAACGTTCCTTTTCTGATCTGCACGAAATCCCCCTCGTGACAGGCTGTCCGTTCCCCGTCGATTGTCAGTGCCGCTTCCCCGTGCAGGAAGAAAAAATACTCCTCCATTGTCGCATGGCTGTGTCCGTTTGCCGTTTCCCCCGCGTGCAGTGTTGTCACTGCAATCTGCGTTACAGCCGTTTCCGTTTCGCCGGCCGACAGCAGCACCCGCTTTTCGCCTACCCCGTGCGAAGTGAGCCGGGGAAGTATGTCTTTCAGATGTTTGAGCATAATCCGCTAAACTTGTATATCTTGATTTATAGAAGAAAGATTCTTCTTTAAGAAATCAATAAGATTAGATAATGCTTGAGCTTTTAAATTCCAGTGATTTTCGTTCTTGTAATCTCTTTTTGCCTCTTTTATCATTTCTTTCTCCGATCTGGATGGACCCAACAGTGCTTCCAGATAGGCATAGATTCGAGTCTTCTTGGCAGGAAGCGTCAAAGTGCCTTTCCATGGCAGGCTGACGCCTTTTAATGACTCCTCGTATTTATTCCAACATTCCATGACAGGCTGGTTTACGGGATTGATGGTTTGCATCAGCAAATCTTCCAATTCTCCGCTGTTGGCATTGTCCGGAAGCAGAAAAAGCTCAAAATCTACTTTGCTTCGTCTTTTCCAGTCCAGCAGTTCGGTCCTGCGTCTTTCACAATTGCTGTCAGCATCGAATATTACGAGATTGATTCCTCCGTCATCCGTTGTCCGCAGCATTTCATTGATGAACGTTTGTTCCTTGTTGGTGGCGGTCAAGTTTGTATAGCCGTCAGTCTTTATTATATTGTCAGAAGGTATATTTTGAGAGAAAACGGATTCTAAAAGTTGTTCGATGAACCGCTTGTCTGCAATCCCTTCCACGAAAATCCGGTATGTATCTTTCATCTTCTGATTTCAATTTCGTTGTCAATGGCTTCTTTCAGTTCGTCATATCCATAGCTATAGACCTGAAATCCTTTGTTTTTTGTTTTCGCTACATTGTATACATGTGTCAGTTTCCGCAAACTATCTTCTTCCTGCATGGCATTTTTGAGCCCCATCAGGCAATCCAGATTATGTGTTGTAACGAACAGTTGTATGTCGTGCGTCAAAATGAACTTCAATATAGTTCTCCACATCAATTTGTGGGCGCTGTAATGCATTCCATTGTCTATTTCGTCAATGAATACGATATCATAGTCTTCGCAGGCAATAGTTGATATGATGTTTATCATCCGTCTTACTCCATCTCCTCCCATACTTATCGGCAGCAGCTCTTTCACATCTTTGATTTTCAAGTATAATCCATCAGGCAATGCCTCTATTGATTCGATTGAAGGGTCAAAATCATGCAGAGCATTGGTTACAAAATGCTTTCGGTTGTGTTTTACCAATGTGGAAAAATTGGCCGTGGCATTAGCGTCGTTTTTGTCGACAGGAATGAACAGCGCATTTAAAAGCTCTCTATATCCATTGTCCGTTTCCTGCCGGGTATTTCCGTCGTTTGCGACAACTATTTTTGAATGATATGTAAAACCTTTTCCATTTTCCTCTTGACCGAATTCAAAATTCAGTTGGCTGATTATGGCCTGGTTCGCTGAATTGCTGGATGACATGTCCGTTTCATTGCGTGATGTAACGGGAGCAAATGTTATTTTTCTTGTTTTCCCGTCTGTCATGAATCCTTTTAAGAGAGGTTTGTTGCTGAAGTCCACATTATGAAACAGATACCTGGAACTGTCTATGCTGTTATTAAGCAATGCCGTTCTGAGATAATTTATGCGATTGGATATAAAAGGATTCGACATGCCGCTCAACATAAATGCGGCTTCCAGTATGGATGTCTTTCCCACATTGTTTGCTCCTACAAAAACATTGATTCTTTGGAGCTGCTTGATGATGAGCGAATCAAATCCTCTGAAGTTTGTAATTGTTATTTCTTTGAAGTGGCTGTTCATGTCTTTGAATATTGTTGCGTAAGACAAAAGTAATCAAATATATGGAGTTTTCAATGTGTCAGGTTGTAAAAAAGCGATTGGAATCTTCAGATGCCGTTTTTTGTTTGAGTGGATGTCGGAGCGGGATTGGCAGCTATCTTCTTTTCCATTTCTCATCAGAAATGACATATTTCTTTTTTATTCTGGCTTTTGCTGTACGGTATTTTTTTACCGTTGGAGGCGTTTCTGAAAGCCGGCTTTGTTCTTGCGAAAAACATGCGGAACTGAATATGTTCTCTTGCGGCTTATCGCCCGACAGCAGCACCCGCTTTTCGCCCACCCCGTGCGAAGTGAGTTGCGGCAGTATGTCTTTCAGATGTTTAAGCATAAATGTCATGACTGTTTGAGAGTGTCAGCATCTTATCGTACGCAGTTGTGGGCGGAAGATAAGCTTCTGATTTTTCCGGTTGTTTTTCCCTGACAGGCTGTCTCCCGTTTCGTATGGAAAATGTACAGTAAAGCAGCAGACCCGTCAGCACACCGATGATGATTGTGGTAGCCATTCTGTTCGTGTTCCGTGTAATCAGCTGCAACATATAAGGCAGCATTCCTCTCCTTATTCTTTGCTTCTTACGGTAGTTACCAGACTTCTTCTCACCGCCTTGGCGCATGACTTCAGTACGTCTTGTTTCTTTATATTGTTTCTTCTGATGTAGTCAGCCGTATCTTCAGGCAGAATGACCGTTCTTTCATGAGGAGCTAGATACACTTCACCTATGCGTGGAACTCTTGCACGCACAACACGTCTGTATTTGTTTGTCGTGAACGATACCCCTCTCGTTTTGTTGATCAGTGCGCTTACGGGGACAATGTTCACATAAACGGGCTCTTCCTTTTGCTTGATCGAAATGTTAAGCATGATTACGGTAAATTGATAGGTTTCCAAAATTAATAAAAAAGACGAAATCCTCTATCTTCTTCTGCCTTTTCCTTTATTTGATTAAAAAACATTAACGAAGAATGCAGCCTTTGCTTCTTCCGGATTGTCCGTGCAGTCTTGCCCTTCATTTTCTTTCGTCAGCTCTTCTTTTTCCGGCGTTTTGTATTATGTATTTGTTCACCACAGAGGCACGCTTTTAATTCCCTCTGTGCAGCTCTGTGACCTTTGTGGTAAGGCAGACTACTCAAATAAGTTGTGCCGGTGCAGTGCTTGCAGTCTGTGACCCTGTTTTGGTCACCAGGGCCTGAGCACCTCCCCTCCAGTCATAGTTCTCCGCTTTGAAGGTCTGGGCGAAGACCCGCGCCAGGCAGCGCAGCACGCAGGCGGCAGCGGCGATGAGCAGGTTGCCGTTATGCGCAATGTAGTCTAATCGGGGATATTTATTTTTTCACAGAAAGATTTTATTTGTTCTTTCAGCCTGTGTTCCTGTCCCGCTATTTCTGTCTGGCTGGCTTCAACTTCTTTTTGTGCCTTTCTATAAATGCTTCGATAACAGATATATGGCATGAAAAAAGGCAGCAGAAACCCGTTTAGTATGATGAGACTGAAAATTGATATCTTGAACAGATGTGACTGATAAGGAAGCGGTTCTAAATCCGTCAGAGATGCAAGGCCGAACAACAGGATACAAATGATGATTGATATGCCGAAAATCGAAGCGAAATCTCTCAATGCAGACATATAGCCCATATTCTGTTTTGTGTTGTTTTCCCCATCCGTACCCTCGGATTTCTTGTCTTTCTGTGTGTGAAAGTAAAAAACAACTATGAACCTTCTCCAAACCCATATCCAGTAAAAAAATGAAATGGCAATGAAAGCAACCAAGGTGGAGCATAAAAAATCATTGCATTTTATCTGAGGCATTCTTAAAAGTTCGTCAAAGATAAAGATCAGCACGCATAGCCCAAACGTATAGAGAGGTGCTATGACCTGTTCCTTAGCTTTCTCGATTCTTTCAAATTGTGTATCACCTTTTGTTTCCAAGGGCACTCCATACTTGAACTGCAGTTCTTGTTGGACCCTTGCGATTTCTGTCAGCAGTTTGGTTCCTTCCTGTTTTTTATTAAAGTCACTTCGCGGGTCGTTTACGTAGAACATCAGCAGCTTGTATTCTGCTGTTTTCATAATGTTCCCGAAACGGATATGCGTGCGCAATTTGTTGATTTCTTCCTCAAAGTCAGTTCTCACTGTTTCCAGTATCTTGTAAATGAAGTTATTGTCGTTATGGAATATACATAAGACAGCCAATGTGGCCAGTGTTCCTAAAAAAGTCTGGCTGTTTCCCAGCAGCTCAAAAATGTCTTCCCCATCCATATTTCCCCTTTAGTTGAAAGTTGTGTTTTTGGCTAGTTTAAGAAGAATCTGAAAATTCTTTTCACATGCATCTGAATAAGTGCGGTTGTGGAAGGTGCAGATGGCATTATGAAGCATTTTATCTACTTCAAAGCGCGTGATGCCGGAATCCGTATAGCAGAAATGGTTGATGTCTGCCTTAAAGGAGAAAGTTTCATCAAGCTTATAGAATGAAATGATGTTCTCCTTTAGTTTGCTGATAAACAAATCCTTGCATATCATGTCATCAAAGATTTCATCTGAATAGCTTTCAAAGACAACCGTTAGTTTAGAATCCGGTTTGTCAAAAAAGTCTTTCAGGCTCTTAATCATGGCATCCTTCACTTTTCCGGCATCTTCTTCTCCGCTGTCTTTTCCTATATGGTCGTAAAACCTTTCTCTTAAGACAGAAAGTTCACCGCAATACATATTGACCTGCTTTGCGTTGTCAAACATGAAACGCATAACAGTAGCATTGTGAGAGCGGTCGTTATTGAAATAGTAAGTTTCTTCCGTTCTTTTAAAAGCTGCTTCCAAATTGTGATAATATGCAGTTAATTCTTTAAAAGTTGCCATATTAATTGGGTGTTAACTTTATAGTTTTGCAAAAATAGAAAAAAACTTCAATAAAAGAAATGTTTAGTCGGTTTTATTGTTTATGGCTGGTTCATTTATGTCATTTATATCAGCGTTTATAAACATATCAACTGATATTATGGTCAGTAGGGCTTGAACACCGCTCGCCAGTCGTAGTCCTCCGCCTTGAAAGTCTGGGCGAAGATTCTTGCCAGACAGCGCAGCACGTAGGCGGCTGCGATGATGATAACCAGCATGATGAGCAGGTTGAGAGGGAAGAGGTGGTTCATCTTGTCAGTGAAGAACTTAATGTTTTATATATATGCCCGATTTGTTGGTTTATTGTTTCAATATTGAATGTTGTTTGAGCCAATTGGACCGACTCTTGCGCTATGCTGTTCCTCAAGGTAATATTGGTGATCAGTCTTTCCATTTGAAGGGCCAATGCTTTGGTATCCCCAGGATTAAACAAAAGCACGTTTTTACCGTCTATGGCGATGTCCGGTATGCCACCTACGGGAGTTGTGATGACAGGAAGGCCGTATGCCCATGCATCCAAAACAGCCATGGGAAATCCTTCCGCATAGCTGGGCAGACAGAAAATGGTGGCTTCTTTGAAAGCCTTGTCCTTAGCGTCACCGTTTATCCAGCCTAGGAAAACGGTTTGTTTTTCTAGGCCTAGTTCTTTTGCCAGATTCTTTCCTTGTTCTATTTCTCCGTTTCCTGCAAAAACAATCTCCCAGTCTGGATATTTTTTTGCTATTGTAGCGAAAGCCTTGATCATGTCTGCATATCCTTTGCGGGCATTTACAGTACCGGCATATAGAATTTGGTTTTTTTTAGGATATTGTTTATTTGTCACTTCTGTAGTGCATGGATTATAAACCACTGTCACTTTGTTTCCTAAATGAAAGACGTCATTCACATATTGTTTCCATAAATTTGAAAGAACAATAACTACATCTGCTTTGTTGAACAGATATTTGTAGATGTTTTGATGTTTGCTTCTGATGGTTGTATCAGGAGAAAAGGCATGAAAGTGAACAATGATTCTTTTGTTCCATACTTTTGCCCACCATACGAACAGACATTTTCGTATGGCTGATGGAGGTTCGCTTGTATGAATGTGTACAATGTCGTAGAAAGGAAGGAGTGCAAGATAGACAATAAAGCCTTTTATCAGGTACCATAATTTAGAAACGGCACCTTTGTCTATATGGGTTTCAATCCATTTGCAGTGGAATTCTTTCCATTGTTTGCCTTTCTGGTGGGCTTTTACGACAGAGGTAATGCCTCCGCGGGTATTTCGTGAAGTGGTAACGACTAAAATCTTGGAGTTGTACTTCATAAATGAGCCAATAATATTCTTATTGTGAATCGATTCAAATTGTAAAAATATAACTGTGGTTTAAATATAAAAATATTTGTCAATATCATTCTTTGTTTGAAAGCTCAAGAGATTTTCTGAAAAAGTCTAAGGATTCTTTTCTGTAAGTGATAAGTTTTTTGTCTATTATATTATAATCTATTTCATTCTTAATGTCTAAGATGTTGCCAGAGAATTTTCTGTCTTGTAATCCAAAAATAGAGAAGAGATTATCTATTCTTGAATGAGTTGAATTTTTTTTAGTTGGCTTTACTCGGTAAAAAGTACAGAATTTCTTGTGCATAAGAATACTAAACACAGACCCATGAAAGGAGTCCGTGCAAACATATTCTGCATTCATTAGTAATTTTACAAAATCGTAAGGATTAATATTATAGGGGGCAAAATCACCAAATGTGTTATCAACTGGGACATATTCGTCCATATGACGCATTGTAACAATTTTTAATCCCGTGTTTTGCGCTAGTTTATTTGCTTCGTTGCGAATGTCAGTGCGAGTACCGAGGAAATAGCAGAAAATATATTTTTCTTTTGGTAACATGAATGTCGAATGATTTGCAAATTCTGTCCATTCTTCTTTATTTAGCAGCATAGATGGGTCAGCAACGACTTGAGCTTTTTTGTTTGAGATAGATTCTACTATTTCTTTTCCTTTTTGTTCTCTAACGCTAATCATATTTAATCGTTCAAGGTATTTTTTTGTTCCTTTTTTTTGGATTGACGGAATTTTGGAAACACCATAACTGGCAGCATATGAGAATTTAGGAATGCTATCGTCGACAAAGGTTAAATTCCAATAGTTACTATAAAAGCCAAAAGGTCTCCATGTTTGGTCACTTCCAACAAAGACAGCATCATATTCCTTACTTCCTTCACAAAGATTCTTATAGCCAATATATGTCTTAAAGAATGGAACAAATTCTTTTTCTTTGAACTTTCGGGCTTCCTTTCTTCTGATTGTCTGATTGGCAAGATATGAAGGGTGCATAAAGCAATTAAGTTTAAATTTTAATCTATTATTAATTAGTTCAAGTCCACCGCTTAGTATTAAGCCTGGTGCTATTTTTATCCAATCAAAGATGTTGCGTTGTTTTTGATATTTAATGAAAGTAAAATCATATCCAAGTGTTTGTACAACTTTCATGGTTGCATAAGCCTGTAATGAGGAACCATAATTGGTGTGTTCAAGATCTGAAACAATTACACCACCTATTTTCTTTTTCATAATAGTTATTTTTTTATTTGTCAGCAGCTTTTCCTTTAAAAACTTTAATCAAAAACCATAGTGGTTTATTATTGCCTATTATCTGTTGAATATTAGTATGAAGAAAAGATATGAATTGCTTGAATTTATTCCCTCCTATTGGTAAATAATCATAAACAGGGGTCTTTATACCTATAATTTTATAAAATCTAATGAATGCAGAATTTCGATATTTTTTTATAGGGGCCATAACTTGTCCTTTGTTTAGGACCTCAATGGGTATCTCGTCTAGACGAATGGTATTATCAGCTTTAGCTTCGTATAGCCAGTTTAAAAACTTGGAATTTCTTACTATTAGAGAGTTTATTCCAATAGTATCACTAATGTATGGATCTATATGTATATCGCCAAAACTTATATCTGCCAATTCTCCATAGTGATCGATACACATGATACAACGGTGTGGAACAAAGAATGAGCGCAATGGTTGGTAGTAACTTTGGAATCGTTCTTCATATTCTATTCCATCTCCTTTTGCGACTAGATTTCCCAAACAACCATTGTCACGATAGGCAAAATAGGTAAGTTTTGAAGGATTTATTTTTCGTGTATTGAATACATGTTCTGTGAGATAGAAATTGCGTCCGGATGAACAGAAGATAGCGAAATAGCCTGTAATCTTATCCCGAAATTTTTTATCCATTTTTTCGTATTTGCAGAATCCTTGGATATGGCATGGCAGGCCTACAATCACATAACGTGATCCTTTTGCGTTTTTTATATCTTGAATGGTATGGTTTAAAGTTACTGGCGCATATTTTGAACTTTTGCCTGCCAATATTTCTTCTCGCGTTGTAGCTATATATGACCGTACCATCAACGGAGCTTCTTTGTCGAATGCTGTAACAACGGCTCCGTCTATTTTGTCATGTTCTAACAGCCATATCAGAAACTGACTAACCATACCTCCAGAAGCGGAGTGGTATCTTATCTCATGTTCATTACTATAACCGGTAAAACATTTTAAATATAAGCCTACAAATTTGTCGCTTTTAATATTGGAATCAGTGAAGTTTTCTCTAGCAATTTTGCGTAATTCTATTCCAATACCGGGGCAGGAGTCATAACAGCGGTGACAACCTTTGTCATTTTTGCAAAGATTGTCATCTATAATTGGGCGAAAGTTTCCTTTGTGCACTATTGTTGTAATGGCCTGTGAAGGACACGCTCCTTCACAAATTCCGCATCCAGTGCATAGGTCGTGACGGATTGTGTATTTAATATTAGGTATATGTTTCATCTTTTTATTTTATATAAAAGGAGAAAGAATAAACTTATGTGATGTTTCATACAAAAAATATAGATGTTATTGGCCAGACCATACTTATGACTGACGGGATCATGATAAAATTCAGAAAGTTGAGAATCTTTTGTTTGTTTGATTATTAGTTTGATTTTTTTTGTAAGAGGAAGTTTGCTGATTGCGATATGTTTCAAAATAATTTTAAATATTCGTAATTGTTGGGAGAAGTAGTGGTTCTTATAAATTTTATAATCGAAATTATTTTCACAATATTTTTTTACTTCTGTGAGCAAATTCATCAGTCTTTGATATTTCTCTTTGGAAAAATTTTGAGATATAGAATTGGGATTAATTCTGTAATTATATAATATATCTGAAACAATTCCAATGCTATCAACGTGTGGTAGAAAATATAATAAGAATACTAAATCTTCCGATGCTACAATCCGTTCACTAGGATAACGAACATTGCTTCTTATAAAAAGATTTCGACGGAATAAAGCCATGCATGAACTCATATTATAATTGTAACTTGACGGATTCTCATAATCTTTTCCTATGACATTCATTAAAAAACTATTTATTTCTGGCCGACCTTTAAAATAGTGTTCTGATACATATGGGGTATTAATAATTTTCCCCTCATCTTCAGATATTCTTCTATATTGGAAACAGCACATATCGAGATTGTTAATTTTGCATTTGTTGTAAACAATCTCATATGTATTTGGATCCACAAAATCATCCGCATCGCAAAATGTAATATATTCACCGGTTGCTATTTCAATACCACTATTCCTAGCCATTCCTAGACCTGCATTTTTTTTATGTATGACTTTTATCCTAGAGTCTTTGAGAGCATATTCATCACATATTTCAGGACATTTATCGGGTGACTCATCATCTACAAGAATAATCTCAATCTCCTTTAGTGTTTGGTTCAATAAAGAGTGGACGCATTTGTTAAGAAATCTTTCTACATTGTAAATTGGTACGATTATTGATACTTTTATCATAGTTGATTATTTTTGTTGAGAACGATAATGTAATGATGCATACAGACCAAAAGAAACACATTAAATAGAAGTTAAAATAAGCAGTGTCATTGTACCAGAGCATAAGAATAGATACACAGACTGCTAATATTCCTGCAGTTGACCAATATTTTTGAAATAATGAACAGGCTTTTTTATGGAAAGAATAGAATTTAATGAGTATCATTAAATAAATTAGGCAGAATAAGACAAATCCAATCCATCCTAGTTCTGTTAATATATAGGATGTTGAAAAGTTAAAATAGGTTGTCCATTTCCATTTCGTATAAAAAGGTGTTTGAAAATAAGAAGATTGTGTTCCGTTTCCTAACCCGTAACCAAATAATTTGCTTTTGGAATCTGTTAAAAATATTTCGTTGGTCATTCCTATAGCCGTTGATCTGTTGAATCCTTCTTGAAAACCATAAGCATGAGTTGTTTCTTCTTCTAAGAATTCAGGATCAAACACCATGTTTACATAAGCTTCGTCATAATAAAATGACATGAAAAATTGTAAGGTAGGGACAAGTAGAAAGAAAGCCACTATAAACACAACAAGATGTGATATGCTGAATTTGCGAAGCAAAACATAGCTTCCATATATGATTAAGGGAGAAACGAAGTAAGCAAATTTCAGTTCTGCCCATATTGCTATAATCAAAATACATCCTATTCGAATGAAATAGTGGGTGATTGAGAGTCTTCTCTGAAAAAAATCTCCGGAAAAAATGATTAAAGATATAAATAGCATAAGAAGTAATAATCCATTTCCTCTAAAAGTTCCCCCCATGAAATCCTGTGTTTGTCCTTGAAGAAATTGGAATATGCAAAATAACATGTTGATATTGAACCATTGGTATATAAATCGTTTGTATTTTAAGACATCTCGAATTTGAAAGCTACGAGATATGATAATGAAAAGTAAAACATATCTCAATAACATTCTAACTCCCCATAAGAAGGTGGGTATAGGTACAAAATTAATCAGTCCTCCTATGATGGAAAAAGCAAAGAAAATTCCGACAAGATAACAAATGGATTTGCCCCAAATTTTAGATGTTGGCTTATAGTTTAGCCCTTTGGGATGCCAGAAATAGAGAAAAAATACTAGAAAGTCTGGAATGAAACCTATCAATTCGTTTTGAATGATATATCTTCCTATAAGTCCATTATAAGTTATCCAATAAAGAATAAACCAGAGAATTCTTTTATACTGCTTCATTTGTTTTTTTGACTTATCCGATGCCTAATAATCTTTTGATTTTCTTGCTATAATATCCTTTTTTCATTTTTAGCTTGTCAGTCCATGACATCCACGTAGCTGAATAATGATGGATAGTATATGTCTTATCGGTTATTTCCAGCTTGTTTGACATAAATTCGATAGGGCAGAAATATTCCCAAGGGTAAATCATAATTCCGCCACAATCGTATGGTTGGTTTGATTGCGGTTTTAGCCCATATTTTTTTAAAACATTGGTGGTAATGGGAACAATAGGGATTTGTTCTATATGTCCGTCAGGAAATACATAATGTGTATTTTCGTAGAATGACATAATTTCTTTTATAATAGGATTAAAAGGTTCTACTGCAAATCCTAATCCTAAAGCAACCATATCGTCAGCGTGAGGCGTATTTTTATGTTTCTCTATTGCCATCCATGGTCCACGTTTTATAATGTCATCCATATTTTTTATGACTTCTACATCCGTATCAAAATAAACACCTCCATTTTCATAAAGTACTTTTAGACGTGCATAATCACTTACATAAGCGAATTTTTTCACGTCGTAGGCTTCTTTGCTGAATGGGATGCAGTTTACATCATAGTTGGACTCATCCCATTTCTTTATTTCATAATTTGGAAGATATTTCTTCCAGCTTTCAATATACTGTTGATATTCTTTAGGTATTGGCTTCATTCCAAACCAACAGTAGTGTATTATTTTAGGTATCATATCATTTGCTTATTTAATCATCAATAATGCATTAATTTGTGTGCTATTTTATAAAACCCTATGGAAATTAGAAAAAATCCAAGTTTCCATCTTAAACTTTGTATTTGTTCGATTTGATTTTTATATTTTTTAATCCCCTCTTTAATTTCGTTTTTGGTTAGAATCTTATATATAAGTGCTTCTGTAAATATTCCAAATGAAACTTTTTCTATAATTTGAGTCTTGTCTGGTAGTCTAAGCAGTTCTGCCAGTTTGTTTCTAAATTTTATTCGCGTTTCATAAGTTTTGCGAGTAAAATTATGGGTGATTGATGATTCATTCATGCAGTAGTGATAAAGGGCTTTAGGCAAGTAAACTATTTTTAACCCGTTATTTTGCAAAATCTGAATCATAATCAACAAGTCTTCACAATGGTTTATACCAGAAAAGAATTTTGCATTATGCTTTTTATACAAGTTCGTTCGGATTAATTTATTCCATAGGACGCCCAATAATTTGTTGTTGAAAAAATCCATTTGGATTTCATCGGGCTGTAATGAGCTTGGTTGTTGTTTGGATAAACTTTGGTCTTTATTGTTATTGACGTAATAATCGGCTATAACAATATCTGCATGTTCTGCTTTGGCTTTATTATAAAGTTCTTCTAGCATTGTTGGTTCAACCCAATCATCTGCGTCTACGTGAATTGAATATTCTCCTTTGGCGATATCTATACCGGCTTTTCTTGCCATAGCTACTCCTTCATTGAGTTTATGTATAGCAGTAATCCGTTTGTCTTTTGCCACGTATTCATCGCAAATTTTAGGAGAGGTGTCAGTGCTGCCATCATCAATGAGTAATAGTTCCCAATCTTGCAGCGTTTGGGAAATGATGCTGTCGATTGTCTTATGCAGTGTTGTTTCTGCATTGTATACAGGGGTTATGATAGAAACTTTGGTCATAAGTCTTATTTGATTCTTATTAGTGATTTAATTTTATTATTTACCATTGTTCTAGTATTCTTATCTAGAGCTAAACAGTATAGGATTGTAATAGTGCAAATAACAGAAATAGAGCAGACTGTAAGAAACCTTTCTATCCCGTATGGCATTTTTGACTGAATGTAAACAGGTATGATACTAGCTATTAATAGTAGTAATAAATTTTTCAAAAAAACAGATAGAAAATATTTCCTTGCAGGAAACTTTGTGTATTTTTTAAGGATATATAAATTGGAAAGGAATGCGAGAAAAAGGGGTAATGCCCCCACCATGTAAGCTGTTGGAGGAGTCCCTCCTAATTTTAGAACAATATAAGTTAGTGGCAAGTCTAATAAATACATTGGAGTTGTGATACAGGTCAACTGTTTTATATAACCGGATGCAACAACACCTTGGTCAAGCATGTTGTTTGAGTAGCTAAGCAAGCAAATGATCATTGTTATTTTAATGAAAATAGGGGTGTAAGAAGGTACTGTATCTAACCAAAGATTTAAGACGAAGTCGATTTCTAATATGACCGGTGTTACAATAATTGACAGTAAAAATAGGGAGTATTTTGAAACTGTAAAGATTAATTGATGAAATTCGGGTATATTTCCAGCTCCGTATAGTTTGATTAATTGAGGCTGAGAAGCTGTAATAAATCCATCGACAAATTGTCTTATGGTGTAGGTTACAGTATTGGCCAATCCTCTTGCTGCATTTATTGTTGTACCGAAAAATAAATTGAGTATTACAGATATACCATTACCATTTAGTACGGCACTGAAATGCCCTAATGTAGACCAACCGGAAAATTGAGCCATTTCTTTGAATATTTCTTTATTTATTTTCAGAGAAAATTTGCATTCTTCAAAGTGTTTGATACAATAAATTCTATATAGGCAGATAACAATGAAGTTCACTATCAAGATTAATAGTCCATAAATTATTAGTTTATCCCCTGGAATTGTGACTAATAAATAGACTGTAATCACTTTTGCGATAGCATCAAAAATACTAATAAATGCATAAATGTTAAATCTTTCATGTGCCGTAACAGCAGCTGTAAAAGGAGTTTGGGTTATATTTAGAAAGACGCTGATCATCGAGAACTGGAAGATCCAATTTGCCGCGCTCATTCTTTCAGGAGGGATATTTAATTTATAATTGAGAAACCATAGACCAATTGTTTCTATGAATACTGTTACTATACAGGCGATTGTTAGATGGATAACAAATGCGGTTGAGAATGTTTCTTTAATAACATTCTTATCCCCTTTTCCTAAATTTAGAGCTAAAAATCGCCTAGTGCCTGTCTGTAAGATACTGTTGAGAACGGTAAACATTGAAATAAAGCCTCCTACAATGTTGTAAATACCGTAATCCGAAACACCAAGCTTATCCAATACAATGCGTGTAGTCATAAAACTTATACACATTGTAATGAACATACGGACATATAAGAATCCTGTGTTTTTTATAATTCGCTTCTTGTTAGAATCCATTTGTTACAATGATGATATGTTTAGTTTGAATGGAGAATTGTTTATAAGAGGTTTTAGATCAATTTGTCCTTTTGTGTAATTGGATTTAGTGGCAAGAATCTCATTTATGCCTGTGTTTTCTTTAATAATGAACGGCTTTTCTCTATCATGTCCGATTGACATGAAAAAGTCATGAAATTTAAAATGTCCGCCCAACAATTTTCCGTATAACTCAATCCATAAATTTGGAACTTCGTAAGTTTCGGCTATAATAATACCATGCAAAGATGAAGAAGCGATATATTCGCAACTGCATATCTGGTCAATTACTTCTAACCAGTTTTTATAATTTTCCATTTTGATAATTAGCACATCTTTCTGTCTTTCTAAATTATGTATGGCTGGATGGGATTGATCATCATAATGGGGGATTATTCCTAATTTATATTTTTTCTGCATATTAGGCTTATAGTAGTATCTTACAAGCATGGCTGGGTCGCCATAAACGGGTGGACAGTCTATTCCCTTAGCCAGTAAGTACTGTCGAGATAGAGGGCCACGGACTGCTAAAACTTTTTTAGGAATTGCAGGCAGTTGTTGATGTGGATCTATAACTCCTGCTCCCCAAATGACAGTACGTGAATTTGTCAGCATGGTGATAGTAGAGCCTATTACAAGATAATTATTTTTTTTCCAATAGTATGATAATGAGGATGCATACAAATAGGATATTTTCTTCTTTGTCAAAGCTTTTAAAAGAAAATAGTTTATGTCATCTCCCCAATTTCGATGCACGACTTTTCCCCAAGAATAAAATAAGCAAGCGTTTATTACTATTGGAGAATAAAATAGATCAATATATAGATTCTTCAACTTTGTTATTTGCTTGTTGAATGATGAATAGTGGTAAAGCATTATCTTCGTATTATTTTATGTTTTAATATGGATAAAAAACATCTGATTTTAATTCCAAAAGTGATTTTGTCCTTTAGATATGGATATATTTCGATGTAGAAATGGTTCTTTTTGATTTTTGCATTCTTATATAGATTGGCCATATATCGTTTTATATTGGCTTTGTAGTATTGAGTGTCGAATACAGATGAAAAGTTGTCAATATTACCAACAGCATCGATTTCCAATAAAGTCCTTTCACATTTAAAACAGGTATTGTCGTTTTTTACGTCATTAACGCATACATTTAAGTATTTATAGGCAGGGGGATATGAATTTA